>NZ_JANMWY010000090.1:0-15096 GCF_031380695.1 Sphingomonas sp.
GGAAGAGATTCGCTCAATCGATTGCGACCGGAAAAACTGATCCCGCGCAAGTGATTGCTCGGTTCACCGCAGACCCGTCGCGGCTCGTCCCGCGAACCGGAACTTATGGTTGAAAAGATTAACCCGCCACGGTCTGAAGTGCTGGTCACCGCGCGATAGGCAAAGTTGTGCAGCGACGACGGGGCTGGGGAGCTCCTTCAAATCGGGATTTCTTCGGTGGCGCCTTCGGGTGTGCCGCCGGACAGAGGAGCTTGAACGTCCATGGCCGCAGCGTTGACCGCGACAAGATCGTTTCCGGGCCTGCTCCGCGACCGCGATCTGTTCGTCCATGATGGCGCGACGCTTCGTCGCCTGCGCCTGTCGGCTCCGGTCCAGGCGCTGTTCCTTGTCCTCCTCTTCGCGTTGGTCGCTTTCTCCGGCTACTCCGCCGCCCGTCTCTTTTCTGCGCCAACGCTGACTGCCGTGTCGCTGAGCGATGCTGCGGAGGCCCGCGCCCGCAAGATCGAACAGCGCCAGGCGCTGATCGAGGCCGCTTTGGCCGGTAACCGCATCGACCCCACCGCGCTGCAAGCCGCCAGCGGCGGCGGCGGCGCGGCCGGCGCCCTTGCCCGCGTCGAAACCGCCCAGCTGGCCCAGGCCGCGCTGGTCGTCCGCGCGCTCGACACCCGCTATCAAACAACCACCGCCGAACTGAAGCGCCTCGGCCTGACCCCGGCCCGCCTTGGCGAAACTGGCCAGGGTGGCCCGTTCGAGAGCAGCGGCGCTGACCCGACGTTCAAGGCGCTGTTCACCAGCTGGAAGAAGCTCGACACGCTGCAGAGCGGCGCGATCGCGATCCCGTCGGAAAAGCCGATCCGTTCGAATGCCGCCTTTACCTCGGGCTTCGGCGTCCGCTCCGATCCCTTTCAAGGCCGCGCCGCGATGCACCCGGGGATCGACCTCGCCGGTGTGGTCGGCACGCCAATTTATGCCACCGCCGATGGCACCGTGCTTCGCGCCGGATGGAACAGCGGCGGCTACGGCAACCTCGTCGAGCTCGACCATGGCAAGGGCATCACCACCCGCTTCGGACACATGTCGGCAATTCTCGTTTCGGCTGGCCAGCACATCACCCGTGGCCAGCAGATTGGCCGCATGGGCTCGACCGGCCGCTCGACCGGCAGCCACCTGCATTACGAAGTCCGCATCGACGGGCGTCCGGTCAACCCGATCCCGTTCATGAAGTCGACCGATTATCTCGTCGCGATGCGCGCCGGTTCCGGCACCGGGCTCGACCAGGTCGCGATGGGTGGGCCCAAGCGCTAGGCTTGCCCGGCGCGTCGGCACGACTGCGCGAAGCTTGCTGATGGAGCTCGTGAGCCCTATCTTCTCCTTATGACCGACATCCAGCTGACCGCTAACGCTGCCAAGCGCGTCGCGACGATCGCAGCGAAACAGTCCAAACCTGCCGTGCTTCGTCTCGCGGTCGAGGGCGGCGGATGTGCCGGCTTCAATTACAAATTCGCGCTCGGCGAGCCCGAAACGGGGGACACCGCGACGATCACCGACGGCGTGCAACTCGTTGTCGATCCGATCAGCCTCGACCTGGTGCGCGGCTCGGCGGTCGATTTCGTCGAGGATATGGGCGGATCGGCGTTCAAGGTGACCAATCCCAATGCGGCCTCAGGCTGCGGCTGCGGATCGAGCTTTTCGATCTAGCGCGCTTTTCGATTTAGCTCCGGGCGGCTAGACCCGCGCCCATGAAAATCGCCACCTACAACGTCAACGGCATCCGCGCCCGCCTCCCACGCCTGCTCGAATGGCTCGACCGCGAAGCGCCCGACGCGGTGTGCCTGCAGGAGCTGAAGTGCGCCGATGAATCCCTGCCGATCGCGGATATCGAGGCAGCCGGTTACGGCGCCGTGTGGCACGGACAGAAAGGCTTCAACGGCGTCGCCATCCTCGCCCGCGGCCAAGCCCCCGAACTGCGCCATGTCGGCCTGCCCGGCGACCCCGACGACACGCATTCGCGCTACATCGAGGCGCAAGTCGGCGACACGATTGTCGCCTCGCTTTATCTCCCCAATGGCAACCCCGTCGGCACCGAGAAATTCGCCTACAAGCTCGCCTGGATGGAACGGCTGCGCGCGCGCGCCGCGACGCTGCTGGCCGAGGAAAAGCCCGCCATCCTGGCCGGCGACTGGAACGTCATCCCCGAGGACCGCGACGTCTTTTCCGCCAAGGCCGTCGCCAACGACGCGCTGATTCAGCCCGAAAGCCGCGCCGCCTTCCGTACCATCCTCTACCAGGGCTGGACCGACGCCCTGCGCGCGCTCTACCCCAACGAGCCCAGGCTGTGGACCTTCTGGGACTATACGATGGGCGCCTGGCAGCGCGACCTCGGCTTCCGCATCGACCATTTGCTGACGAGCCCGCAAGCGACCGACCGGTTGAGGGCGGCGGGCGTCGATCGCTGGCCGAGGGGCGAGGACAAAGCGAGCGACCATACGCCCACCTGGATCGAGCTCGGCTAAAGCGCCTTGTCGTAGATACGATAGGTGTGATTGACCGTCGCCCCCGGCAGCTCGGCGATCGACATCATCCCCTGGTTATCTTCCAGGATCCAGCCGAACTCGCCGTGCGTCGCCTGATATTCGCCAACCGCATCACGGCGGATGTGCTCGATCAGCATGAACGCCAACTGCCCTGCCAGCCGCGTCCCGTGCAGCTTCTTCGCCACCCCCATGAGTGGCACGCGGATGCGCTTGGTGCGCGGATGGCGCAGCCGCCACAGCAATTTGACGAAGCCGAACGGAAACAGCTCGCCGTTCAGATCCTTGATCAGCTCGTTGACGTCCGGAATGGTCAGCATGAACGCAACCGGTTCACCATCGAGTTCGGCGATGCGCACCAGCTCGGGGAAGATGATCGGCTTCAACTTCTTGCCGGCATAGGCGATCTCGGCCGGAGTCAGCGGCACATAGCCCCAATTGTCCGACCAGGCATCGTTGAGCAGGTTGAGGATGATCGCCACCTCAGTGTCGAATTTTGCCTTGTCGACCGGGCGCAGGACGATGCGCGGGTTTTTGTCCCCCGCCGCCACTAGCCGCGCCATGACCCCCTCGGGCGCCGGCCGGATGTCGACTTCGTAGGTCAGCAGATCCTTCACCTTGGCATAACCCGCCGCTACGATCCAACCTTGGTATGCCGGGCGATGGTACCCCATCATGACCATCGGCGGCTGGTCGAAGCCCGAGATCAACAGCCCCGGCTCGTCCCAGATCGACAGGCTGATCGGCCCCATCGAGCGCGTCATTCCCTGCTCGCGCAGCCAGGCTTCCGCCGTCGCGATCAGCACCGCCGCCGCTTCGCCGTCGAGCGCTTCGAACATTCCCCATTGGCCCATCCCCGCGCCCATATGCTCGAGCACCAGCTGGTCGACCTGCGCGCTGATCCGACCGACGACCTTGCCGTCGCGCGTCGCAAGCCACAGCCGCGCCTTGGCATGGCCGAACCACGGATTCTTTTTGGGGTCGATGAGCCCGTGCACCTCGTCCTTCAACGGCGGCACCCAGGCGGTATCGTTCTTGTAGACGTCCCAGGCGAGGTCGACGAACTGCTTGCGATCAGCCTTGGTCACAACCGGCCTGATGGTAACGTCGCTCATTCTAACCCGCAGTCCGTCGTTCGATCTGCGCGCCGACCGCCGACAATTTCTCCTCGAGCCGCTCATAGCCGCGATCGAGGTGATAGACGCGCAGCACTTCGGTCTCGCCCTCGGCCGCCAGCCCCGCCAGCACCAGGCTCATCGACGCGCGCAAGTCGGTCGCCATGACGTTCGCCCCGGTCAGCCCGCCAACGCCATGGACGATCGCCGATCGCCCGCGCACGTCGATGTTCGCCCCCATCCGGCGAAGCTCGGGTACGTGCATGTAGCGGTTCTCGAAGATCGTCTCCTCGAGGAAACTCTCGCCCTGCGCCAGGCACAGCATGGCCATGAATTGCGCCTGCATGTCGGTCGGGAACCCCGGATAAGGCGCGGTCGAGATCGCCAGCGGCCGCAGCGGCTTGTCGGCGGTGACCTTCATGCCCTGGTCGGTGAATTCGACCACCAGCCCGCACGCCGCCAGCCCGTTGGTGATCGCCAGCATGTCATGCGGCCGCGCCCCGACCAACTCGATCGACCCGCCGGTGATCCCCGCCGCGCAGGCATAGCTGCCTGCCTCGATCCGGTCGGGCATGACTTCATAAGTGCAACCGTCCAACCCCTCGACTCCGTCGATGATCAGGTGCGACGAGCCGATGCCGTCGATTTTCCCGCCCATCGCCACCAGCAAATTGCACAGGTCGACGATCTCCGGCTCGCGCGCCGCGTTGAACAATTGCGTCCGGCCAGTCGCCAGCGATGCCGCCATCAGCGCATTTTCGGTCGCGCCGACCGACACCACCGGGAAGCTGTAATCGCCGCCCGGCAACCGCCCCCTGGGCGCAACGGCCTTCACATAGCCGGCGGCCAGTTCGATCTCGGCGCCCATCGCCTCCAGCGCGCGCAGATGGAGGTCGATCGGCCGGTCGCCGATCGCGCAGCCGCCAGGAAGCGACACGGTTGCCTCTCCGGCCCGTGCCAGCATCGGCCCGAGCACCAGGATCGACGCGCGCATCTTGCGCACCATGTCATAGGGCGCGACGGTCGACGCGATCTCGCTCGCGTGGAGCGTCATCCTGCGTCCGAACTCGCCTTTCTTGACCCCGGCAACGCTGGTCGACGCACCGAGCCCGTTGAGCAGATGCGAAAAATTGTCGACGTCAGCCAGTCGCGGCAGATTGGCGAGCGTCAGCTTCTGATCGGTGAGCAAAGCACATGGCAGCAGCGCCAGCGCGCTGTTCTTCGCCCCCGATATCGGGATTTGCCCCTCAAGACGCTTGCCGCCGACGATGTAGATGGAATCCATCACCACGCCATATAGAGTCGCGGCCACGACGCAAATCGGCGCCGCGGGCGACGCGCTTCCGCCTATTCGACCGTAGAGCGCAGCCGATCATATTCGACGAGCTCATGGGCGATCGATGTCTCGACAATGGCTTCGTAAAGTCGCGCTATCAACGCGCCATCGACGTTGCGACGACTTGCTTCGGCCGCGACATTGGCGAGCACCTGGGTCTTGCGCAGCTCATCGCGGACAGCAGCTCGGTCTGGCTTGATCCGGGCGGCGGCGTCCATGTAGCCGAACCGCTTCGCGAGGAGTGCGACGAGTTCGCGGTCAACCTCGTCCACCCCGGCCCGCACGTCGAGCATTGTCTGGCATTCGATCGGGGGTGGTGGGCAGGTCATCGCGATTCACTCGGTCAAGCAGCGGAAAAGCCTACGCCTTTTCCAGCGTGCATTGCAGTGGATGCTGATTCTCACGCGCGAAGTCGATCACCTGGCTGACCTTCGTCTCGGCCACCTCATAGGTGAACACGCCGCACACTCCGACACCCTTCTGATGGACCTGCAGCATCACCCGCGTCGCATCGTCGATGCCCATCGAGAAGAAGCGCTGCAGGCACAGCACGACGAATTCCATCGGCGTATAATCATCGTTGAGCATGAGGACCTTATAGTCGCTCGGCTTCTTGGTGCGGGGGCGCGTGCGCGTGACGACGCCGGTCTCGCCTTCATCGCGCCCACCGCCGCCGGTGCCAATGACATCGTTGTCACCGCCGCCGGGCTCATCGTTCGCCATAATGATCCTGAATCGCGTCATGCTTGGCCCGAATATGGCAATGCAGGCGCGCGCTGCAAGGCGCATCCGCACGCGGCGCGCAATCATGCCGGATTCAAACGAAAGCGGCCGCCCCCGATACAAGGGACGGCCGCATGACTGCTAACCCCGGAGAGGGGAGGGTTAAGCGGTCAGTTCGCTGAACTTCTCGGCCGAAACGCTGGCGCGGTTCGACAGCGGCTGGATCGATTCGCCGGCCAGCTTCACCATCTGCTCGGTGAACTTCGAGCCTTCCGACACCATCCGGTCGAACGACGACTTCAGCAGGTCCGACTGGAGCTGAAAAAATTCGGTCGGCGACTTGGCTTCGGTCAGCGACTTGACGGCAGCCGAGGCCTGCTCGACGCCGGTCTTGGTCGAGGCGACAACGTCCTGGCCCAGGTCACGCGCACCGGCAGTCGCGATCTTGGTCGATTCGACCATCGCTTCGACATTGGCCTTGGCAGCTTCGGTCATCTGCTCGGCGAACGCCTGGCTCTTCTTGACGGCGTCCTGGCCCTTGGCGCTGGCGTCGGTGAACATCGCCTGGAACTTGTCGGCACCCGGCAGGGCGGTAAAGCTGGCGAACATGTTGGGCATATCGGTCATGGTCTTGGTTCCCTTGAAAAATGGCACCGTGGCCGGTTTGGCGACGGCAAGTGGCTTACGAACATATTTGCGCTTCTTGATTGGCGCGGTAACCTTGGTGATCGTCTTGACGAGCGGCGCAGCGGCCTTTTTGGCGCGCGGCTTGTAGCTGCGCTTGGCAACCGGCTTGGCACTCTTGACCGGCGTCGCAGCGGCGTCCTTGACCGTTGCCGCCCTGACGGCACGCGTCGTTTTGACGACCGCCGCCTTGACCGGCTCGGGCAGCGCTTCCGCCGCCTTCTCGATTGTCTTCTGTGTTTCCGTCGCCACCGTTTCGGTCGCATCTGCGATAAGTATCGTCGGGGACACCGACAGGGCCTGATCGTCGCTCATTTGAAACTCCTTGCTGCACTGCACAATAAGCGAGTCGAAAGCGAATTTCAAGTAAAATGTTGCACTGCAGCATAGCGTGCTTGACGCACGCTTTGGCGCGGGCCAACAGCGTGCATGGACCTCGAACCATCCCAGCCCCGCCGCCGCCGCGGTCTGCTGATCGTCCTCTCCTCGCCATCGGGCGCGGGCAAGTCGACGATCAGTCGAATGCTGCTCGACGCTGACGACGACGTGCGCATGTCGGTCTCCGCGACCACCCGCCCGATGCGCCCCGGCGAAGTCGACGGTCGCGACTATCATTTCGTCGACGACGCCACGTTCCAGAAGATGATTTCGGATGGCGAATTCGCCGAATGGGCACCGGTGTTCGACCATCATTACGGTTCCCCGCAAACCCCGATCAAGGCCGCGCTGAAGGCCGGCCGCGATGTGCTGTTCGACATCGACTGGCAGGGGACGCAGCAATTGCACGCGGCGATGGGCGAAGATCTTGTTCGCGTCTTCATCCTGCCGCCGTCGATGGCCGAGCTGGAACGTCGCCTGCGCGATCGCGGCACCGACAGCGCCGACACCATCGCCGGGCGCATGCAGCGCGCCTCCGGCGAGATCAGCCACTGGGCGGAATATGATTATGTCCTGGTCAATCAGGACATGGACGAATGCCTCGCCCAGGTCCACGCCATCCTCGCCGCCGAACGGCTGAAGCGCTGGCGGCAGGGCGGCTTGGTCGCCTTCGTCCGCGATCTCGTCTCCGGCCGCTAGCTCAGCAGCGTCAGGAACCGCGCCGCCGCGTCGAAATCGGCCCGCCGATTGGCGAGTGCCGCGACCGCTTCGGCATCGTCGCCCCATTGCTCGATCTGCCACCGCTCGACGAGGCTGACCGCCGACCAGATTGCCTCGATCGGCATCGCCTCCTCGACCACCGCCAGCGCCGCGACCAGCGAACCGCCGATCGTCACCAGCGGCGAAACCCCCGCCAGCCGGAACGGATCGAGCGCCGCCACCGCATGGCCCAGTCGCACGACCGTCGCCGTCGGCTGGGCGACATGGATGATTCCGCTCGTCACCGCGAAATCGACGTCGAACCGCCGTCGCGCCCACGCCAGCAGCGGATCCCATTCCGCCGCCTGTGCCGCCACCAGCTTCGCCGGATTCTCGGCGCGATAGCAGAGCAGGTCGGCCTCGGCATATTTGGCTAGGTCGGCAGCGAATCGTGCGGGATCGGGCGCGACCCGGTCGATCGCGGCGTTGGCCAGCCCGGTCAGCGGCATGGCGCGCGGATCGACCGTCGTGTCCGCCCCGGCCCATTCCGCCACGATCCCCCGCACCAGCGCCTCGGCCGGCACCGCCAGCGCCGCCCGCGCTGGCGTGCGTAACGGCTTGCCGTCGAGCGTCACGCCCCAGCCGCCGTCACTCGCCGCGACCGCCGCATCCGTCCAGAAGCGATTCACTGGTCCTTCCAGCTCCGCTGCACTAGGCGCGGCATGATCATCGCCTCGCCCAGTCCCAGCACGGCAAGGATCCAGCCCAGCACCGGCCAGCCGCCCGGCCGCAGCCAGTCGCTCAGCGCAATGCCGATGCCGATGAACATCAGCACCAGCCCGCTCACTCGCAGCAGCGCGAACACGCTGAAGCGCTTGCGCCACAGCGCTTCCTCTTCGGCGCTTGGCACCCGCCGTTGGTCGTCGCTCATGCCCCTCGCTCCACCCAGTGACACGCCAGCCTGAGCACGTCGGCCGGCTCCTGCGCCACGCAATGCGCGCCCTCGGCCATCAATTCGGCCGCGTCATGATAGCCCCAGCCGACCCCGATCGCGCCGATCCCGGCACCACGCGCACAGCCCATGTCCCAGCCGGTGTCGCCAATCATGACGCTATTCGCGGCGCTCGCCCCAGCCTCGGCCATCGCCGCCAGCGCCATTGCCGGATGCGGCTTCGACGGGTGGCGGTCGGCGGTCTGCAGCGACACGAACCGCCCCGCCAGCCCATGCCGGTCGAGGCAGTGCGCCAGCCCGCGATCCGACTTGCCGGTCGCCACCGCCAGGCTCCAGCCGTCGCTCGCCAGCGCGTCGATGAGCTCGGCGATGCCATCGAACAATGGCTCCTCGACCTGCCCCGCCCCGCGCAGTCCCTGGAACGACCGGCGATAGGTTTCGGCCATCGCGGTCAGCTCGTCGGCCGGCGCGTCGGGCACCAGATGCTCCATCGCCTCGAACAGGCTCAGCCCGATGACCCGCCGCGCCGCGCGCGGCGGCGGCACGACGCGGCCATGCGCCGCCAGTGCCAGCGTCAGCGCCTTGTGGATCGTCGCCCCGCTGTCGACCAGCGTCCCGTCGCAATCGAAGATCGCCAGCCGGATCATGCCGCGCCCCGCATCAGCGCCGCCATTTCGCCCGCCCCGCTGGCCTCGACCCCTGCGGCCAGTGCCGCGATCTCGGTCGGCTTGTTCTGGCTCAGCTTGCGCGTGCCCCGAATCGTTTCGATCGACATTTCATACGCCGTAATCGCGCCGAGCATCGCCTCGAACCGAGGGCGCTCCATCATCGCGCGATGCCAACCGCCCGCCCCCTCGTGCACGCGCGCCAACGTGTCGAGCAGTTCGACCAATGCGTCCTGCCCCAGCGCCACGACCGGCCCCTCGCACTCGATCGCGACATAATTCCACGTCGGCACATTGACCGCCGGATCGCGATACCAGCTGGCGCTGACATAGGCGTGCGGCCCCTCGAACAGCGCCAGCACCGGACCGGCCAACAGCCCCGGAACGATCCCATTAGCATTGGCGAGATGAAAACGCAGGCACCGCCGCTTGGCATCGACCAGCAGCGCCGTATGGGCCACGCGCGGCCCGCCCGAAGTCATCGCGAACAGCCGCGCACAGCCGAGCGCGCCGGCTTCGCCCAGCATCGCTGCCTCGTCGTGCCAGTGAAACGCCGGCGACGGATGCATCTAGCGCGCCTTCCTCGGCGGCTTGCCCTTGACCGGTTTGCCCTTGGGCGGCGGCTTTCCGCGCAGTGCCTCGGGCGGCGCGCCGCGCGACCGCCGCTCGCCCTTGCGGGCCTTGCGCGCGGTCTTGGCCGCCGCCGCCACCCGCTTCGCCTTGACCTCGGTCGACTTGGCCGGGTCGGGCGTGTCCATCGGCATATTGTCGCCGTCCATCACCGTGAAGCCCATCGTCGCCAGCGTCTCGGCGAAATGCGGCGGCAGTTCGGCAGTGACGTCGATCGCCTTCCCGTCGAGCCCGTCGACCCTGAGCCGCCGCGCATGCAAATGCATCTTGCGGCTGACCGTGCCGGTCAGGAACGCGTCCGCTCCGCCGTACTTGGCATCGCCGACGATCGGGTGGCCGATCGCCGCCATGTGCGCGCGCAGCTGGTGCGTTCGCCCGGTCAGCGGCTGCAGCTCGACCCACGCCGCGCGGTTGCCGGCGACGTCGATCGTGCGGAACAATGTCCGCGCCGACTGGCCATTCTCCTCGTCGACATGCATCTTCTCGCCGCCGGTGCCAGGCTGCTTGGCCAGCGGCGCGTCGATCGATCCATTCTCCGGTGACGGCACGCCGACGACCAGCGCCCAGTAAACCTTTCGCGCGGTGCGACTGGAAAAAGTCTTGGCGAAATGTCCCGCCGCCCGCGCGCTTCGTGCCACGAGCAACACACCCGACGTATCCTTGTCGAGCCGATGGACCAGCTTGGGCCGGTTGCCCTCGTCGCCCGCCAGCCCGTCGAGCAACCGGTCGAGATGCTGATAGGTCTTGGTCCCGCCCTGCGTCGCCAACCCCGGCGGCTTGTTGAGCACGATCGCATCGCGCGTCCGCTCGATCACCATCTCCTGGACGAAGCGCTCTTCCTCCTCGGTCAGCGGCACGACGACCCGCGCGGCGCGGGCCCCCTCAGCGGGGGCGGCCTCGGCCGGTGGTACGCTCAGCGTCTGCCCGGTCTCGATCCGATCGCCCGGCGCGCACTTCTTGCCGTCGACGCGAAGCGCCCCGGTCCGCGCCCAGCGCGACACCAGGTTGAAGCTGGTGTCAGGCAAATGCCGCTTGAACCAGCGATCAAGGCGGATGCCGTCGTCGTCCTCGGCGACGGTGAAGGAGCGTTCAGCGGTCATCGCCGCGCGCTTAGCCCAGCCGCTCCGTTAAGGCGAGCGCTCCGCCCAATAGGCGAAGGCTTTGCCCTGCAAGCGCTCTATCAGTTTGGCCGCCAGCGGCCCTTCCCATGACCCATCGTAGCGATGATCGTGCGCGCCGCCCGCGACCCACCAGCCCTGCCCCGGCAGCCCGTCCGACTGCCGTACCACCAGCACCGCCAGTTCGGGCTCGCCGCGCTCCGCCCCGTCCCGATCGACCACGCCCAGCGTCACGCACAGCGCCCGCATCTTGGGACGCGAAAAATGATAGCCGAGCCGCTCCAGCAATTCGGAATAGGTCAGGGCGTGGCCTGCCCGCGCCGCGTCGATCAGATGCGTGCGCACCTCTTCCCAATCGCCCAGCGCTTGCACCATGCGCTCACTTGGGCTGGTCGGCGACCGGGGTCAATTCATAGACATCGAGCTTCGAACCGCTGCGCGGCCACGGGATCACCAGCCGCCACACGAACGGCGCTATCCGCTCCATCACCCCGGCCATGTCGTGGGCACGGTCCTCGCCATAGGTGCGCGGCGCCGCTTCGCCGATCCCCAGGCTGCCGAGATAGATCATCCGCGTGGCGTCATCGTCTTCCCACAATCGCCCCGCCGGCCGCTCGGTGCCGGTCTGCTTGACGAATGCCAGCAGCTCCCCTTCGGGCTGGATATAGCAGAAGAACGGCTTGAACCGCTCGAACGCGAAATTCTTCTTCGACGGGCTGCCTAGCCGGACCAGGCGGCAGGAATAGCTGCCGGGGCTCGGTGCCGGCCGGGGCAGGGCCGCGCGCGGATCGAGCAGGATGGATTCCTTTTTGACGTCGTCGCCAAAGCCGTGCGACCGCGCCTCGCCCAGCGCCTCGGTCCACGCCGCGCGCACCCGGGCAATCCGGTTGGCATCGGCCGCGCTGGCGACACGGCGCCACAAACCGGCCTTTCCCACCGCCGCAACCGGTGGCACGATGACGGGTGCCGCAGTCGGCTTGAGGGGCTGGGCACAAGCCGCCGGTCCCCCGGTCGATACGGCAAGCAACAGGACAAGCGCGGATACGCCGCGGCGGACTGAGGGACTCGGCATCGTGGCCCGAAGGTGACAGCTCACTGGTAACCAAACAACTAACGCGCCGCTTACCAAAGCCGTTGACTTCGCTTTATGGTATCGTAGCGCGGCGCCGGTGAACGCTGTATCCCCCCGCCCAAATCGCGCCGACCGTGTCGGCTTCCTGCTCGGCATCGGCGCCTATGCCACCTGGGGCGTGCTGCCGATTTACTTCAAGCTGGTACGCGCCATCCCGCCGGTCACCATTGTCGCCCAACGGCTGGTCTGGTCATTCGTCGTGCTGATCGTGCTGGTCAGCCTGACGCGGGGCTGGGCCGCCATCCGCGCCGCACTTGCCAACCGCCGCACGCTGGCAATCCTGGCGGTCACCTCCGGTCTGATCGCGATCAATTGGCTGCTCTATGTCTACGCCGTCAACAACGGCCACATCCTGGCCGGCAGCCTCGGCTATTATCTCAACCCAATTGCCAACATATTGCTCGGTCGCTTCCTGCTGAAGGAACATCTCTCGCGCCTGCAATGGGCGGCGGTCGCCATCGCCGGGGCTGGCATCGCGGTCCTTGCCGCCGGTGCGCTGGGCCAGTTGTGGATCAGCCTGCTGCTGTGCGCCAGCTTCGCCAGCTATGGCTTCATTCGCAAGGTGATTGGCACCGACGCGCTGAGCGGACTGGCGATCGAGACGACGATCCTTCTCCCGTTCGCGCTCGGCTGGCTGCTGCTCACCCACGTCCCCGGTGCGCCGCTGCTGGCACCGACGGCCAGCGTTTCCGTGCTGCTGCTGTTCAGCGGGGTCCTGACCACCGCGCCGCTACTGATGTTCACCGTGGCCGCGCGCCGCCTGCGCTATTCGACCATCGGCATGCTGCAGTTTATCGCGCCGACGACCCAGTTCTTGTTAGCCGTGTTCCTTTACGACGAGCCGTTCACCCGCGCCCACGCGATTGCTTTCGCTGCCATCTGGACCGCGCTCATTCTCTACGTCACGGCACTGGCTGGCGCGGCACGACGGGAGCGCTTGGCAAGTGCGCCCGACGACGCCATGATGCGCTAATGCTCAACATCGTCTCGCTGATCATCGGCCTCGTCGCCTTCCTCTTCGCGCTGGTCGCGTTTATCCCCCTGCTCGGCTGGGCCAACTGGCTGATCATCCCGCTGGCGATCGTCGGTGCGGTCATCGGGTCGATCGGCGCGGCCAAAAGCGGTCGCAACCTCAACCTAATTGTCATTGTCGTCGGCGTGCTGCGCCTGATGCTGGGCGGTGGGATCCTCTAGCGCGACTTCACATAGCGTCCCGGCGCATCCTCGATTGCCGTGTGCTTGCCCGCGCCCGGTACGCGCGCCCCGTCGACCGCGACCGTCTTCGGCGCCCGCCCGCGTAGCCACTCGATCCAGTCGGGCCACCAGCTGCCCTTGTGCTCGCTCGCCCCCGCGACGAACTGATCGAGGCTCTTCGCCTCGCCGTCGTTGGTCCAATATTGATATTTCCCCGCAGGCGGCGGGTTGACGACCCCGGCAATATGGCCCGACCCGGCCAGCACGAACCGCTTCGGCCCGGCGAGGTGATCCATCAACCGCCACACGCTCTCCGGCGGCGCAATATGGTCCTCGCGCCCGGCCTGGATGTAGGCCGGGGTCTTGATCTTCTTCAGGTCGATCGGCGTTCCGTCGACTATGATCGCCCCTGCCGTTGCCAGCAATTTCTGCCGGTACATCGTCTCGAGATAATCGCGGTGCCACCCGGCCGGCAGATTGGTCGTGTCGCTGTTCCAGTGAAGCAGGTCGAACGGCGCCGGCTCCTGCCCGAGCAGGTAATTGTTGACGACGTAGTTCCAGATCAGGTCGCGCCCGCGCAACAGGTTGAACGTCGCCGCCATGTAGCGCCCGTCGAGCGTCCCGGTCTCGGTCGTCAGCTTGCCGAGCATCTCCATCACTTCGTCGCCGAGGAACAGGGTCAGGTCCCCCGCTTTCTCGAAATCGACCTGCGCGGTGAAGAAGGTCGCGCTCGCAACCTTGTCGGCTTGCCCCCGCGCCGCCAGCAGCGCCAGCGTCGCCGCCAGCGTCGTCCCCGCCACGCAATAGCCGATCGTGTGCACCGCCGGCACGCCGAGCTGGTCGCGAATGACATCGACCGCCTCGATCTGTGCCGCAACATAATCGTCGAGCATCACGTCGGCGAGACTCGCGTCGGCCGATTTCCAGCTGACCATGAACAGCGACACGCCCTGATCGACGCACCAGCGGACGAAACTCTTCTCCGGCGTCAGGTCGAGGATGTAGAAGCGGTTGATCCACGGCGGAAAGACCACGAGCGGCGTGGCGAGCACGTCCGGCGTCGTCGGCGCATAATGGATCAGCTGGAACAGCCGCGTCTCGTAAATGACCTTTCCGGGGGTGGTCGCCAAATTGCGACCGACCTCGAACGCGCCCGGCTTGGTCTGGGTCAGTTGGCCCGCCTTGATATCGGACAGCATGTTGTGGAGGCCGCTCAGCAGATTGTCGCCGCGCGTCTCGATCGTCCGCTTCATCACTTCGGGATTGGTCAGCGCGAAGTTTGACGGGCTCATCGCGTCGACGAAGCTCTTGGTGGCGAACTTGAGCTTGCCGCGCGCCGCCTCGTCGAGCCCCTCGACCTTATCGACGCCGCCCAGCAATTGGTCGGAAATGGCGAGGTACGACTGGCGGATTGTGTCGAACAGCGGATTATCGCTCCATTCCGCCGAGGCAAAACGCCGGTCCTTGGTTTCGCCCGCCTTGGCGATCCCGCCGAGCATCTGACCCCACGCCTCCAGCCCCTTCGACCACGCCTCGGCACCTGCCGTCAGCAGCGCCATCGGGTCGGCGGCGGCCGGCTTGGCGAGCAACGCGTCACTCTTGGTCAGGCCATCCGCCCAGGTCTCCATCAACATCTGCTGCGCCCGCCCCATGACCAGCGTCCAATGCTGCCAGTCTTCAAGGGTGGGGGTCGCAATGGTGGAATCAGGCTGGTCGGTCATAGGGCACCTCGATAGCCACTATAGCCCGTTAGGCCTGAGCTTGTCGAAGGACTGTTCTTTTTTCCTCTCAGTTGAAAAGGCAGGGCTTCGACAAGCTTGGCCCGAACGACGTCGGGGGTCATCGGGGAGTGCGAGCTCAGCCCGAACGGAGTAGGGGTAGCGACTCATGGCTCCCACCCTCCCCACCCCGTCCCTCCCCGATGCGCTCTACCTGCTCG
>NZ_JANMWY010000140.1:0-17329 GCF_031380695.1 Sphingomonas sp.
GCGCAAGGATCGCGTCGACGATGCCCTCCACGCGACCCGCGCTGCGGTTGAAGAAGGCATCGTCCCCGGTGGCGGAACGGCGTTGCTCTATGCGACCAAGGCGCTCGAAGGCATGCACGGTGTCAACGACGACCAGACGCGAGGCATCGACATCGTCCGCAAGTCGCTGACGACGCTGGTTCGTCAGATCGCGCAGAACGCCGGTCATGACGGTGCGGTGGTCTCGGGCAAGCTGCTTGAGGGCAATGATCCGACGATGGGCTTCAACGCTCAGACCGAGAAGTATGAGAACCTCGTTGAAGCCGGCGTGATCGACCCGACCAAGGTCGTCCGCACCGCGCTCCAGAACGCGGCCTCGGTCGCTGGCCTGCTCATCACGACGGAAGCCGCCGTGTCCGAGCTGCCGGACGACAAGCCGGCGATGCCGATGGGCGGCGGCGGCATGGGCGGCATGGGCGGAATGGACTTCTAAGCCAAAGCGGCCTGAGTTAGCGAAGCGGACGGCAAGGTCCGTTAGCTAACTCAGGTCTCGCGTAGGCTTCGGTCGGCGGGGTTTCGAGCCCCACAGGCTCGAAGAACCCGTTCGACGTCCGGCAGCGGCTTTGCCGCCGCCCCGTCCGATGCGAAAGAATCAACGGGTCGGCAGGGAAAACTCCCTGCCTGTCCTTTTTTGCGCGCGCCACTAACATTATGACAACCATCCCCATTATATGACGCCTGCTTCGGTCGGTCACTTGCGGAGGCTGCGTGAACGCGTTGATGGCGATTGGGATGATGGTCCTCTTCTGGTGGGCGATGATCGTTGGCTTCAAGACTCTTGCCCGCCGCTTCTTCGCGTTCGTCGGAGGGGCCGTGGGCGGTGATTCCTCCGATGGTTGGGAACATCGCCTGCTCCACAGCGCCGACGAGCAAATTCCCGAGAGTGTCGATTCGTTGACCGACGAGATGGAACGAGCGTTGGCCAGCGAACGCGCCAGCGCGACCGAGTTGGTGTCGCAGGCGACCCAGCGCCAGCAGATGTTGAACGATGCCGAAAAGGCCGTCGCCGATTGGGATGACAAGGCGCGGCTCGCGGTCGACAAGGGTCGCGACGACCTCGCTCGCGCCGCTATCACCGAGCGCCAGCACGCGGCGAAGCGGGCCGAGAGCCTGCGCGACGAGATTGCCCGGATCGACGAACTGCTGCGCGGCTACCAGGTTGAGATTCGCAGTCTGCAGACCCGGCTTGGCGAAATCTATCGCCGCCGCTCGATCGCCGCAGCGCGGATCGACCGCGCCGAGAATAGCGCGCGGGCCCATGAACTGCTCAACGGCAACAAGTGGGAAGAGGCGCTGCCCGGGTTCGATTCGCTCGACCGCGAGGCCGACATGGCCGAAGCGCGCGCCGAGGCGATGACGCTGGGCGCATCGCACAGCTTTGGGCGCAAGATCGCGGCGCTGGCCCCCACCGTGTCGGCACTGACGCCGCTGCCCTCGGTCGATCCGCGCATCAAAGCGGAACTCACCGAACTTAAAGCCAGAATGGCCAACAAAGGGTAAGCAAAAGGGCCGCCGAGTTACCCCGGCGGCCCTTCCATTTCCTCGCATCCGAAGACGCGAGAATAGCTTATTTGGCGGTGTTCGCCACGGCGTTGGCCGTCGCGTTCAGGCCATTGGCGGTCGCATTCGCAGCGCCCGCAGCGGCATTCGCCGTAGCGGCACCGGCTGCGTCGAGTGCGTTGTCGGCACTGTTGGCGGCGTCGACGGCAACATTGGTGTCGGCCGCAACCGTGGTTTCGGTCGTGACAGTGTTGTTGTCGACAGTGGTTGCGGTCTTCTTCTCGCACGCGGCGAGGCCAAGCGCGAGGACCAGAGCGGTCAGTGCAACTTTCTTCATGATCGTTCCATTCCTTGTCAGTGCCGGAGTCTCCGGCAGAGGCTCGGCCTGCCGGATATATCGGTCAAGCCAGCGCGCGGCATTATAGAGCAGTTGCCTGTCACGCAATCGTCATTTGAATTCCTGCGACGAACCGAGAAAGCCCGCTCGACGCGGCGCGCGGGCTGGACTAGCGCTGGCCAATGATCCCGCGCCTTGTTCTTTTGCTCTGCTGGTGGTTGTTCGCCCTTCCCGCCACGGCGGGCGGATTGGCGGGCGGTGGCAACGCGATCGCGCCGGAGCTGGTGGCGGAGGGCAGCGCGCGGTCGGGACAGCCGCTCGACCTCGCCATCGTGATGCACACCACGCTTGGCTGGCACGGCTATTGGCAGAACCCGGGTGATGCCGGGCTGACGATGCACGTCGAGTGGCAGTTGCCACCGGGCGTGACGGCGGGACCGCTGCGCTATCCGGTCCCGACTAAGCTGCTTGTCTCGGGCATCGTCAACTATGTCTATGAGAAGGATTATGCGCTGCTGGTGCGGCTGGTGGTGCCAGCGGGCGCGAGCGGCGTGCTGCCGATTCGGGCAAAGGCGCGCTGGCTCGCCTGCACCAAGGAAGTTTGCGTGCCCGAGCAGGGGGAGATCGCGCTCGACCTGTCGGTTGGCGATGGTGCGCTGGTGCTGCGCGAGCGGTTCGACGAGTGGCGTCGGGCACTGCCCAGGCCACTGGCGACGGTCGGGCGGTTTGCGGTCGAGGGAGCCCTCATTCACCTCGCGCTGCCGCTGCCGGCGAGCGTCGCGCTGAAGATTCCATATGTCTTTCCAGGCGAGAATGACCCGATCGACCTCGCCGCACCGCAATCGTTCCGCCGCGTCGGGGACTGGCTGGTCGCCGACCTCAAGCATCGTCGCGGGTCGCCCGCCCGGCTGAGTGGCGTGATCGCGCTCGGCGATGGCAGCGGCCTGTCGTTCGAGGCCGTGCCGGGCGCGGTGCCGAGTGGCGGCGAGGTGATCGGGCAAACAGGCGGGCAGGCGGTGGGCACCCGCGCCCTGCTGCTTGCGCTACTGGGGGCATTGGCGGGCGGTGTGCTGCTCAACCTGATGCCGTGCGTCTTCCCGATCCTGGCGATCAAGGCGCTGCATCTGGCGCGTGGTGGCGGCGACGAGCGGGCGGCGCGGCGCGAGGCTTTGGGCTATACTGCAGGGGCAGTGCTCGGCACGGGCGCCCTCGGCGGCCTGCTGCTGGCGATCCGGGCCGGGGGGAGTGCGGCCGGCTGGGCGTTCCAGCTGCAGGACCCGCGCACGATCCTGCTGCTGATGTTGCTGGCGACGGCGATCACACTGAACTTGCTCGGGGTGTTCCGCCTGCCGGTGCTGGGCGGCGAGGCCAATCCGAGCGGGAGCATCGCCACCGGCGCGCTGGCGGCGTTCGTCGCGACGCCATGTGCCGGGCCATTCCTTGGCGCGGCGCTGGGGACAGCGCTGCTATTGCCGGCGGCGGGGTCGATCGCTGTCTTCGCCCTGCTCGGGCTGGGCTTGGCGCTGCCGTTCCTGCTGGTCGCGTTCATCCCGGCACTGCGGACGCGATTGCCCAGGCCAGGTACGTGGATGCGGACGTTCCAGCGCATTCTCGCGGTACCGATGGCGCTGACCGCACTGGCCTGCCTGTGGCTGCTCTGGCGGCAGGCGGGGAGCGCCGGGTTGATCATCGGTGGGGCCGCGCTGGCCCTGCTGGCGATCCTGTTGCTGCTGCTTGGCCGGCGCGAAGGTGGGGGCCTCGTCGCGCTCGGCGGGGCGATCGCGATTGCGGTTGCGGGCGTGCTGCTCGTTCCGGCGGCAATCCCGGTGACAGCACACGCGATCGAGGGTGCCTCACCGTGGAGCGAAGCCGCGGTCGCGAAGGCCACGGCCACCCACCCGGCCTTCGTCTATTTCACCGCCGACTGGTGCCTCACCTGCAAGGTCAACGAAACTTCCTCGATCGATCGCGCCGAAGTCCGCGCCGCCTTCAAGAAGGCCGGGGTGGAGGTACTCGCCGCCGACTGGACCAATGGCGATCCTGCGATCACCCGCTTCCTCGACGCGCAGGGACGCGCGGGGGTGCCACTTTACCTGTGGTACGCGCCGGGCAAGCCAGCCGAGGAATTGCCGCAGGTGCTGACCCCGGCGATGCTTATCGCGCGGGCGCAACAGGCTCGCTAGCCCAGACCTTCTTCCCTGCGACCCACGTCTCCAGCACTTTCATTGCGGCGATGTCGATCGGGGTGGCGCTGGCGATGTCGCGGTCGACCATGATGAAGTCGGCCCAGTGGCCCGGATCGAGCGAGCCTAGCCGATCCTCGGCGAACCCGGCGTAAGCAGCTTCGCGGGTGAAGCTGGCCAGCGCCTGCGCCAGCGTGACTTTCTCCTCCGGTCGCCATCCCCCGGGCGGCTGGCCGCGCGGGTCCTGGCGGCTGATAGCGGCGGCGATGCCGGGGAATGGGTTAGCCGATTCGACTGGATAGTCGGAGCCGAATGCCAGATGCGCGCCGGTGACGATCATCGAATGCCAGGCATAGGCCCCCGCCAGCCGCGCCGGTCCCAACCGCGCTTCGGCCATCGTCCGGTCGCTCGTCTGGTGGGTCGGCTGCATCGAAGCGATGATGTGATTGGCACCGATCAGCGCCAGATCCTCGGGCGCTACTACCTGGACATGTTCGATCCGCCAGCGCCGGTCGCCGTCCGACGCGCCATGGCCGATATAGGAGCGGATGACCTGGGCATTGGCGGCATCGCCGATGGCGTGGGTCGCGATCTGATAGCGGCGGCGCGCCGCTTCGGCGACCAGCGCGTCATAGTCGGCGTCGGAATGGAATTGCAGGCCGCGCGTGTCGGGCTTGTCGGCGTAAGGCGCCTTGAGCCACGCCCCGCGCGATCCGAGCGCGCCGTCGGCGTAGAGCTTGACCCCCTCCATCTTGAGCCGGTCGCGGGAAAACCAGGCGGTTGGGCCGTCGGCAGAAATCGCCTTGGCGCCGTCTATCCCGGCCCCGTAGCTCATGATCCGCGTGGTCAGCTCGCCGCGCCGCCCGGCGCGCCGCATCGCTGCCCAGTCGGCTGGATCGGTGCCCATGTCGGCGGTCGCGGTCAGGCCGTAGCCGCGCAGAATTTCCAGCGCCTTGGCCAGCCACGCATTGCGCTCGGTCTTCGTGGCAGGCGCGATTTTTGACTCGATTAGCGTCATAGCGTTGTCGACGAACAGCCCCTGCTCGATCAGTCCACCGCTCGGCGCTGTGGTCTCGGCCGTGACTCCAGCCGCACGCATCGCCGCGCTGTTTGCGATCAGCGCATGGCCGTCGACCCGGCGCAGCACCACCGGACGGCTGGGGACGATCCCGTCGAGATCGGCGGCGGTCGGAAAATTCTTTACCGGCCAAAGTTCCTGGTTCCAGCCGCGCCCCTGGATCCAGCCGGTGCCAAGATGGGCCGCGGCATAGGCCTTCAGGCGCTGTTGCAATTCGGCGAGCGAATGAGTGTCGGTCAGGTCCAGGCTCAGTGCCGCCGCGCCAAGCTCCATGACATGGCCGTGCGCGTCGATCAGGCCGGGGAGCAGGGCATGGCCCTGGCCATCGATCCGCATCTTGATCCGAGTCGGCCGGGCGTCGCTGGCACCAAGCAATTGGACGACCTTGCCGTCCTTGCCGATCACCAGTCCGGTGAAATGTTGCAGCTTGCCGGTCCGACCGACCTGCAGTCCGTCGACGTGATCCACCAGCGTGTCGGCGGTGGCGGGAGTGACGGAAATGGCGGCAAGCGCGATCATGACGGCGGTTCTCATGGCCTAGTCGTAGCATTGTTTGCGTCAGCGGGAAGGGCTAGGCCGCGCGGCCATGAGCGAGCAGATCCCCCCGACCCTCGGTGACATCCACGCCGCCGCGCGCCGCATCGACGGGGCTGTCATCCGCACGCCGACGCTGAACAGCATCAGCCTGTCGAAGCTGATAGGTGCAGAGGTGTGGCTGAAGTTCGAAAATCTGCAGATGACCGCGGCTTACAAGGAGCGCGGCGCGCTCAACAAATTGCTTCAGCTCGACTCGGCGCAACGCGCGCGCGGTGTCGTCGCGGCGTCGGCCGGCAACCATGCCCAGGCGGTCGCCTATCACGGCCTGCGGCTGGGCATTCCGGTAACCATCGTCATGCCCGAGGCGACGCCGTCGGTGAAGGTCACGCAGACCGAGAGCCATGGTGCCAAGGTCGTGCTGACGGGCACAAATTTCGAAGATGCCTATGCCCATGCCCGCCTACTTGAGGCTGAACACGACCTTGTGTTCGTGCACCCATTCGACGACCCGCAGATCATTGCCGGGCAAGGGACGATCGCGCTCGAAATGCTTGCCGAGGCGCCCGATCTCGAAATGTTGATCGTGCCGATCGGCGGCGGCGGGCTGATCTCGGGCATCGCCATCGCGGCCAAGGCGATGAAGCCGGACATCGAGATCATCGGCGTGGAGGCCGAGCTATATCCGTCGATGAAGAACAAGGTAACCGGCGGTGCCCGTCCGATCGGCGGCGACACGCTCGCCGAGGGCATTGCGGTCAAGGAACCGGGTGAACTGACGCAGCGGATCATCGGCGAACTGGTCGACGACATCCGGCTGGTGTCCGAAACCCATCTCGAGCAAGCGGTCGCGTTGCTAGTCTCGGTCGAGAAATCTGTGGTCGAAGGCGCTGGCGCGGCCGGGCTGGCGGCGATGCTGGCCGAGCCGGAGCGCTATAAGGGGCGCAAGGTCGGTACGATACTGTGCGGCGGCAATATCGACACGCATCTGCTTGCGAATGTGCTGATCCGTGACCTCGTCCGCTCGGGCCGGATCGCCCGGCTGCGTATCGCCCTCCTTGACCGGCCGGGATCGCTGTCGGCGTTGGCGATCAAGTTTCACGAATGCGGCGTAAACATCATCGAAGTCCATCACCATCGCATTTTCACAACGCTTCCGGCCAAGGACACGCTTATCGAGGTTGAGTGCGAGGCGCGCGATGCGGCAGCGATCGAGCGGCTGGTGAAATCGCTCGAAGAGGCTGGATTCAAAGTGGAACGCGCCTCGCTCGACTGATCGCCCACTGCCCCATCGCGGCACATTCGCGGCGTTAACTTTCTTTCAGCGGACAGCTACTCTTTTCAAGTGCGTTAACCGGTCGCATAAAGGGGTTCGTAACCTTTTGCGGAGGCGGATGGGTTGAGCGCACCGTTTCGATTTCCCAAGTTCTTCGTGACCAATCCGTCGCCCTGTCCGTACCTGCCGGGCAAGGTCGAGCGGAAGGTCTTCACGGAGCTGAGCGGTCGCCATTCCGGCGAGCTTAACGAAGCGCTCGGCCGCATCGGATTTCGTCGCAGCCAGTCGGTCGCCTATCGCCCCAGTTGCATCGACTGCAACGCCTGCGTCTCGGTCCGCGTCGCCGCCGGCGAATTCACCGCCAGCGCGACCCAGCGCAAGATCCTCCGCCGCCATGCCGAACTTGAAGTCACCGCGTGCAAGCCATGGACGACCGACGAGCAATATCAGCTGCTCGGCCGCTACCTCGCCACGCGCCACCCCGGTGGCGGCATGGCCGAGATGGACGAGAGCGACTTTGCCGACATGGTCGAGCAGACGCCGGTCCGCACTTACATCGTCGAATATCGCGAGCCGTCGGTCGATGGGCGCCCCGGCAAGCTGATTGGCGCATGCCTATCGGACCAACAGTCCGACGGGCTGAGCATGATCTACAGCTTCTACGATACCGGCCCGGGATCGCGGAAGGGGTTGGGCACGTTCATCATCCTCGATCATATCCTCCGCGCCGGGCGTGCCAATCTGCCTTACGTCTACCTCGGCTACTGGGTCGATGGGTCACAGCGGATGGCTTACAAAGCTAGTTTCCGCCCGCTCGAACGGCTTGGCCGCGACGGCTGGCGACGGGTCGACGAGGTCAAGGCCGAGCCGCCACCGGTCCGCCCCGAAGTCCCCGCCTATTTCGAGCGCCGCCGGCCGCTGATGGACGCCTAGCTAGGTCAGCGTCGTGAGCAACTTCAGGTTGAGAGCGATGATGCAGGCCGAGACGGCCCACGCCACGATCTTGAGCCACAGCGGATTGACGAAGCACCCCATGCGGGTGCGGTCGCTGGTGAACTGGACGAGGGGCACCACCGCGAACGGCAATTGCAGGCTCAGCACGACCTGGCTCAGCACCAGCAGCCGCGCGGTGCCGCTCATTCCGTAGAGGCTCGCAACGATCACCGCCGGGACGATCGCCAGCGAGCGCGTGATCAGACGCCGCAGCCACGATGGCAGGCGGATGTCAAGGAAGCCCTCCATGACGATCTGCCCGGCCAAGGTCGCCGTAATCGTTGAATTCTGTCCCGAGGCGAGCAGCGCGACAGCGAACAGCGTGCTCGCCGCGCCGACGCCGAGCATCGGCGCGAGCAGGATGTAGGCATTCTCGATTTCGGCGACGTCCGTGCGGCCTGCGACATGGAAGGTCGAGGCGGCGAGGATCAGGATCGCGGCGTTGATGATCAGCGCGAAGGACAGCGCGATGGTGCTGTCAAGCGTCGCGAAGCGGATCGCCTCGCGCTTGCCTTCGTGGGTTCGCACGAAACGGCGGGTCTGCACGACGGCGCTGTGCAGATAGAGATTATGCGGCATAACCGTCGCGCCAAGGATGCCGATGGCGATGTAGAGCATCATCGGATTGGTGATGATCCGCACGCTCGGCACCAGCCCGCCGGCAATCGCCATCAGGTCGGGCTTGGACAGCGTCAGTTCGACCGCGAAGCAGCCCGCGATGATGATCAGCATGACGACGATGAACGCCTCAAGCTTGCGGAAACCGAACTGCTGGAGCAGCAGGATGAGGAGCACATCGAGCGTGGTCAGACACACACCCCACACCAGCGGCAGCCCAAACAGGAGCAGCAACGCGATCGCGGTGCCGATCACTTCGGCGAGGTCGCAAGCGATGATCGCGATCTCGCACAACAGCCACAGCCCAATCCGCACGGGTCGCGAATAATAGTCGCGGCAGGTCTGGGCTAGGTCGCGCCCGGTGACGATTCCGAGCTTCACCGCCAATGACTGGAGCAGCATCGCCATCATGTTCGACAGCAGGATGACCGACAGCAAGGTGTAGCCGAACGCCGACCCGCCGGCGAGGTCGGTCGCCCAATTGCCCGGGTCCATATAGCCGACCGCGACGAGGTAGCCGGGGCCGGCGAATGCCGCCATCTTGCGCCAGAAACCGCCCGGCCCCGTCGGGATCGCGACCGTTCTATGCGATTCGGGCAGGCTGAGGGGTCGGCCGAGCGCACCGGCGTCCATCGTCGCGACAATGTCCGCCAGCGGTGTCGTCATCAAGCCTCTCTCACCCGGTCCGGCGACTCATGCGCTGAGTTTAGTGTAACGCGCTCCAACCGGTTTGTATTCAGTCGAGACTGCCAGAGTGCGCAGACAAACCACGGCAAAACGGAGGTACGTTTCCGCTCAGCAAATCGTGAACAGTCCGTCTGGTTGGGAGGTTAGGCGACCGCCGCTTCGGGCGTGACGACGTCGGTTTCGACGTCGCGCAGCACATAGCCACGCCCCCACACCGTCTCGATATAATTCTCGCCGCCGCAGGCCAGGCTCAATTTCTTGCGCAGTTTGCAGATGAACACGTCGATGATCTTGAGTTCCGGCTCGTCCATCCCGCCATAGAGATGGTTCAGGAACATTTCCTTGGTCAGCGTCGTGCCTTTGCGGAGCGAGAGCAGCTCCAGCATCGCATATTCCTTGCCGGTCAGGTGGACGCGGGCACCGTCGACTTCGACCGTTTTGGCGTCGAGGTTGACGGCCAGTTTGCCGGTGCGGATGACCGACTGGCTATGGCCCTTCGAGCGGCGGACGATAGCGTGGATACGGGCGACCAGTTCGTCACGGTGGAATGGCTTGGTGACATAATCATCGGCGCCGAAGCCAAGCGCGCGGACCTTGGAGTCCATTTCGTTGAGGCCGGACAGGATCAGGACCGGGGTACCGACCTTGGCGGTGCGCAATTTTTTAAGAACATCATAGCCATGCATGTCGGGCAGGTTCAGATCGAGCAGGATGATGTCGTAATCATAGAGCTTCCCCAGATCGAGGCCCTCTTCGCCAAGGTCCGTGGTGTACACGTTGAAGCCCTCGGTCCCGAGCATCAGCTCAATGCTCTTGGCGATCGTTGCTTCGTCTTCGATCAACAAAACTCGCATCACATCATCCCCCGTTGGCGTTCGTCCGAAGCGCTCGCCGTGAAAAGCGTTACGCCACTTTAACGACGTCTAAGCGACCATTAACCATTCAATGTCTGAAGGCGAAAGGTTAATAAGTTCTGAAAGCCTTTCATCTCCGGCCGTTGCAATCGAGTTACAAGCACGGGTGAGTCGCAAGCGCAGGCGATTGCCGTCGCCATCGCGCCATGGCACTGCGCGGCGCATGCTGGAGGATCGCGTTCTGTTTATCGACGCCGAGGCGATCGTGATAGACAAGCCGGCCGGCTTGCCCGTCGACGCGCCGCGCGCCGGCGGGGACAGCATTGCGGGGCGGATTGAGGAGCTTAAATGTGGGTATCAACGCCCGCCTACGGCGATGCACCGGCTCGATCAGGATACGTCGGGCTGTTTGCTGTTCGCGCGCCATCCGTCGGCGCGAAAACTGTTCCAGCAGGCGTTCGAATCCGGCACGGTCGAGAAAGTCTATCTGGCGGTCGTCGCGGGCGAAGTTGGCGAGGAGGGGGTGATCGACCTGCCGCTCGCCAAAATCTCCAGCGTCGATGCCGGGTGGAAGATGCGCGGCGATCCGGCGGGCAAGCCGGCGGTGACCGCCTGGCGGCGGATCGCCCTGCGCGACGGCCGCAGCCTGGTCGAGTTCCGTCCGCGGACCGGCCGCACCCACCAGATCAGGGCCCATGCCCGCGAAGGACTGGGCAGCGGCATCGTCGGCGATTTCGTCTATGGCGTCCCCGGCGGACCGATGCTGCTCCACGCCGTCCGGCTGGTGGTCCCGCGCGGCAAGAAGGCGGTAATCGACGTTGTCGCGCCGCTGCCCGACAGTTTCGGCGAGTGGCGCGACGATGCCTGATGTCCCGGCCTATCCCTGGCCCGAGGATGCGCTGAGCGAGAAATTCCTCGCCGCGACCGGGCCGGGCGGGCAGAATGTCAACAAGGTGGCGACGGCGTGTCAGCTGCGCTGCAATGTCTTCGCGCTCGGTCTGTCGCCGGAAACCTATGCCCGGCTGAAGCTGATCGCCGGTAGCAAGCTGACGATCGGCGGCGAACTGATCATCACGGCGCGGCGGTATCGCACGCAGGAGGCCAATCGCGAGGACGCGCGCAATCGACTGGCGGAGATCATTGTCGCGGCCCATGTCGTCCAGGCTAGGCGTCGCAAGACCCGGCCGAGCAAGGCAGCCAAGGCGAAGCGGATCGAAACGAAGAAGGGGCGGGGCGAAGTGAAGCGCGGGCGGGGAAAAGTGAGTCTCGACTAATGTATGATTTCGCCATCACCGCTGACGACAAGTCGACCTTCTATCGCGATCTTGCCGCCGCGCTCGAGAGCCTCGTCGCCGGGGAACCCGACGCCATCGCCAACATGGCCAACGCCGCTGCCCTGATCTGGGAAAGCGTGCCGGGGCTCAACTGGGCGGGCTTTTACCGCAACGTCGGCGGTGAGCTGGTGCTCGGGCCGTTCCAGGGCCGCGCTGCCTGCATCCGCATCCCGTTCGGCACAGGCGTGTGCGGCGCCGCCGCCGCGACGGGCCAGGTCCAGCGGGTCGACGACGTCCACGCCTTCCCCGGCCACATCGCGTGTGACGCGGCATCGATCAGCGAACTCGTCCTGCCGATCGCGCGCGACGACGAAGTGATTGCCGTGCTCGACCTCGACAGCCCGCACGCGGCGCGGTTCGATGCCGAGGACGAAGCGGGATTCGTGGCGATCGCGGCGATCCTCGCCCGGGCGCTGTAACACCCGGGCGAACGATCGATTAGCGCTGAGCGATGTCGACGCCGATAAACGCCTCTGGTGCCGTGCCTCTCTTGACGAGCAGGAGAACGCTGTTCCGTCCAGCAGCCCGCGCCGCCGTGACTGCCGCCGTTACCTGCGCCGGGGTTGTGACCAGTGCGCGGTTGACCGAGATGATCACGTCGCCGCGCCGCAGTCCCTTGTCCGACGCATCGCTCGACGCATCGACCGCAGTAATGACCACGCCATGCGTCCCGGGCGGCAGGCTGAGCGCCTGGATCGCGGACGGCGACAACGGCTGCAGCGAGAGGCCGAGCGCGCGCGTCGCGGGGCCAGTCGCCGACGGACCATTGGCGGTGGCGTCATCGCCCGTTCCGCCGCCGGCCGCCTTGGCCAGCGCATCTTCGGTCGGGCGTTGGGCCGGCACGACAGTCAGCGTCATGTGGCGGCCGTCACGGACGATCTCGATCGGCACGCGGCTGCCGACCTGGGTGTTGGCGATCAGGTAGGACACGGTCTGGTCGGGCGTCACCGGCATGTCGCCGACGCGGACGATGACATCACCCTGCTGCACCCCGGCCTTGGCGGCGGGATCATTCGGCTGGACTGAACGGACGATCTCGCCCTGATCCTTGGGCAGGCCGAGCGACGCGGCGATATTCTCGTCCAACGGCTGGAGCCCGACGCCGAGATAGCCGCGCGACGGCCGCTGGCCCTTGCGCAGCGTTTCGATCACCGGCTGCGCCAGTTCCGCCGGGATGGCAAGGCCGATGCCGACGCTGGCCCCGGTTGGCGAGATCAGTGCCGAATTGATGCCGATGACGTTGCCGTTGACGTCGAACATCGGGCCGCCGCTGTTGCCCATGTTGATGCTCGCATCGGTCTGGATGTAGCGATCATAGGCGCCATTGCCGGTAATGCCGCGATGCAGCGCCGAGATGATGCCGGCGGTGACGGTGCCACCAAGGCCGTAGGGGTTGCCGATCGCGACCACCCAGTCGCCGACGCGGGCGCGGGTCGAATCGCCCCACTGCACGAACGGCAGGTTGGTGCCCTGGATCTTGAGCAGGGCGAGATCGGACGCCTGGTCGCGGCCGACGATCCGCGCCGTATATTCCTTGCGGTCGGTCATGATGACGGTGACGCTGTCGACCGTACCGCCATTTTCACCGGCGATCAGGTGATTGTTGGTGACGATATAGCCATCTGGCGAAACGATGAACCCCGAGCCAAGCGAACCCGCCTCGCGCGTTGTCGGCTGGCCGCCGGGCCCACCATTGGGATCGGCCGGCGCCTGGCCACCGAAGCGGCGGAAGAAATCCTCGAACGGATCGACCTGCTGCTTCACCGCCACGCGCTGCTTGGTCGAGATGTTGACCACCGCCGGCTGGAGCCTGGCCGCGAGATCGGCGAAGCTCATCGGCGCGCCGGGTTTCGGCGCCAACATGCTCGGAGAATTTTGCGCGACTTGCGCACCGACCGGGCCGGTGGCGATCGAAAAGGCGGTCCCGCCCAGCAGCAGGGCACCGGCAACACCATAAGCATAGCGCACGATCGGGGACTCCTTGGGGAAACTCATTCGATACCCTCACTATTGACACGTCCGGGGCAAAGCTAGGTCGAGCGCATGAACGCGCTTTGAACAAGCCGTTACGTCAACGCCCGGAAAATTGTTTCAGATAGTCACTCTGCGGCGACAGGATCATCGTTGTCGGTGCCGCCTTGCGCGTCGCGTCACCGATAAAGCTGGCCTGGTATGACTGCATCGCGCGATAAAAGTCGTAGAATTGCGGATCCTTGCCGAAGCTGTCGGCATAGACCTTCGACGCATCGGCCTCGGCCTGGGCGCGGATGATCTGCGCCTGCTTGGCACCTTCGGCCTGGATTGATCGCGCCTCCTGTTCGCGCGCCGAGCGCATCCTTGCATAGGCGCTGTCAAGCGGCGTTCCGGTCGGCAAATCCGCCTTCTTGATCCTCACGTCGATGATTTGGGCACCATATTGGCGCGCTACCCGGTCGAGTCCCCGGCGGACATTCTCCATCACCCCTTCGCGCTCGGGTGAGAGAAGCGAAGAGAAGGGGATCTTGCCGAGTTCGTTGCGCAGTTCGGACCCCAGGTTGGGCACCAGCGCGCTCTGCAGGCCCTCGACCGAGCGCGCGCGGACATACATGCGCAGCGGATCGACGATGCGGTAGCGGGCGAAGGCATCGACCTCCAGCCGCTGCTGGTCGGTCGAGGTGACCTGGCGGCGTTCCATGTCGACGTCGAGCACCCGCTTGTCGATCCATACGACATTGTCGAAGAACGGCACGCGCCAGTTAAGACCCGCACCATCCGCGCCGAGTGGGGCGCCCGGCTCGTAGCGATTGAGGATGTAGATCGGCTTGCCGAAGCGGGTGATGATCGCCTGGCGCGTCTCGGGAACGACGATGACCGTGTTAAGCAACATGATCAGCGCCACGAAGGCGAGCGCGGCGGTCAGCAGCGGGCGGCGCAGGACGAGGCTCATTTGGTAGCTCCCGGCGGCGTACTGCGCAGGACTGGCGGCAGGGCCTGGTAATTATTGACCCCGGGGGCATCGATGATCGTCTTGTCGACGCCTTGCAGGATGCGCTCCATCGTCTCGTAATAAAGGCGCTTGCGCGTGACGTCGGGGGCTAGCTTGTACTGGCCATAGACTTTCTCGAACGCGACCGCCTCGCCCTGCGCCTTGGCACCGAGCTGCAGCGCATAGCTGTTCGCCTGGTTGATATAGCTTTGCGCCTGCTGCTGCGCCGCCGACACTTCCTTGAAGGCATCGAGCACAGCGGCCGGAGGATCGGCCTGCTTGATCGCGACACCCTGGACCAGCACGCCCGACTTGTAGCCGTCGAGGATGCGCTGCATTTCCTCCTGCACGCGATTTTCGATGTCGCCGCGCTTGGCGCCCATGCCTTCACGCAGGGTGACGTTGGCAATCGCTGCGCGCATTGCGCTCTCGGCGACCTGGCGGATGGTTTCCTCGGGCTGGGCGAGTTCGAACAGATATTGCTCGGGATCGCGGATGTTCCAGCGCACCTGATAGGCGATGTCGATGATGTTGCCGTCGCCGGTCAACATCAATGTTTCGCTTTCTTCGCTGCCCAGGTTGATCTCGCGGACATTGTCGACGTCGATCTTTCGCACTCGGTCGATCGGCGAGGGCAAGGTGATGCCCACACCTGGCGTCAGCGTTGCGACATAACGTCCGAAGCGAGTGACGACGCCGCGTTCGGCCGGAGCGATCGAATGGAACGAGGTCGAGACGAGCCAGAGCGCAAGCGCCGCGGCCAGTGCCCATACGACCATCGATCCGTCCGGGCGGAAACCGGTGCCTCTGCCGCCACCTTCGCCATTACGGCCGCTGCGGTTGAAGCGCTCGCGGCTGCGGCGGAGAAAATCGTCGATCCCGCCACCGCCGCGGAACGGGCGATCGACCCGGCCCGTGCGCGGCGGCTCGCCCCACGGCCCGTCGGCGTTGCCCTTCGGTGGTTCGGCCGGAGTGACCGGTGGCTCTTCATCGTCCCCACCCGATCCCCACGGACCTTTGGCATCGGCAAACAAGCGATTGGTGAACGAGCGGAACGCGGACATCCGCGAAGAAGTTGTCATGGCCACAGTATAGGGGTCGTCTAACCCGAAGAACAGGGGCACCGGTCGAATCGCATCCGTCGATCGGCGGTTGTACCGCGGTGACACTCTGCGCATAGGAGCGCGATGGCTGACGGGTTGCACGATGAAGACGGGACGCGCATTCGATCACGCAAGGAGGCCGACGGCGTCGTCACGCTGATCGTCGACGGCACCGGGCTCGACAAGGCCGGGCGCGAGGCACTCCATGAACGGCTGCAGGAAGCCGAGCAGCGCGCCGGGGCGCGCGACGTCCGCATCGCCATGACCAGCGCCAAGACCGGCCGCACGATCATCGCTATCGGCAGCGGCAAGGGCGGGGTCGGCAAGTCGACGCTGGCGGCTAATCTGGCGGTGGCGCTGGCGCGGACCGGGCGCAAGGTCGGGTTGATCGACGCCGACATCTACGGCCCGTCGCAACCGCGCCTGCTCGGCACCAGCGTCCGCCCCGAAGCGCGCGACAAGCAACTGATCCCGGTCATGGCCAATGGCGTCCGCCTGCTCTCGGTCGGCCAGCTGGTGCCCGCCGGACAGGCGCTGGCGTGGCGCGGGCCGATGGCGGCGGGCGCGCTGACGCAGCTGATCGACGGCGACTGGGGCGATACCGATCTCCTCCTCGTCGACCTGCCGCCCGGCACCGGCGACGTACAATTGTCGCTGGTCGCCAAGGCGCGACCGACGGCGGCGGTGATCGTCTCGACCCCGCAGGACCTCGCCCTGATCGACGCCGAACGCGCGATCGACCTGTTCGCCAAGACCGGCGTGCCGATCGCCGGGTTGATCGAGAATATGGCGGGCTATGCCTGTCCCCATTGCGGCGAGAGCAGCGACCCGTTCGGTTCCGGCGGGGCCGAGGCCGCGGCGGCGCGGCTCGGCATCGCCTTCCTCGGGCGACTGCCGCTCTCGGCCAGCCTGCGCGAGGCATCCGATGCGGGCACGCCGCCCGCCGCTGGCGACGGTCCTGCCGCCGCCGCTTTCGCGACGCTCGCCGCCGCGCTGCTCGTCCAGTTGGAGAAAGTCGCGCGCTGAAGCATTGATGCGGCAAGGGAGACGATCATGCCGCTGACCACCGACACCGAGATCGACGAACTGCTCAAGGGCGCGAAGACCATCGCCGTCGTCGGTGCCTCCGACCGACCCGACCGCGCCTCCTATGGCGTGATGAAATTCGCCCAGGATCGCGGTTACCGCACCATCCCGGTCAACCCGCGCATCACCGGCGAGCATGTCCACGGCGAATTTGTGTGGCGCGAACTCGGCCAGATCGGCGAGCCGATCGACATCGTCGACATCTTCCGCAAGTCGGACGACGTCGGCCCGATCGTCGATGAAGCGATCGCGGTCGGGGCGAAGGCGATCTGGATGCAGCTCGGCATTGCCAATGCCAATGCGGCGGCACGCGCCGAAGCGGCCGGGCTCAAGGTCGTCGAGGACAAATGTCTCAAGATCGAACTGGCGCGGTCGGGGCTGGGCGCGTCGGCTTGACTCCGTACCCCCAAGAGCCCAGCTTTCCGCCACTTTGAAGCTCGCGGGGGCAAATGCGTCCGGCTTCGGAAAACCAAATGGGGAGGCCAACATGATCAGAACCATTACGCGCGCAGCGCTAATCGCTAGCGTTGCCGTCACCTTTTCGGCGCCGGCCGGTGCAACACACGCCTGGAACAATTATCATTGGGCGCGTACCGGCACGACCCTGGTGCTAAAGGTCAATACTGCGATCACCAGCGCTTGGACGAATAGCGTTACTGTTGCGGTCGCGGACTGGGATGCGATACCTGTCCTCAGCTTAGGTGCGCCGATTCCGAGTTCCGCGAGCGCCAGGCGCTGCAGC
>NZ_JANMWY010000141.1:0-11708 GCF_031380695.1 Sphingomonas sp.
TGGCTTTCGAACACGACGGCAAGCGTCAGGTTTGGATTTGGGAATGGAAACCGGACGAGGCATGGCTCCCACTATGTGACCGTGTTGCGGAACGGGTCGATTGATGAGGCTATAACGGCTGCTTTGCCGGCCGGAGTGTTCTGGCCAAAACGTCTGCATATGGGTCGAAAGCAGTCGTCACCAACTCCCACTCAAACCTCTACTTCCCACTCACCCCACCCGCTCCTCGAACCGGTCGATCAGCGCGAGCAGTTCGCGCCGCAGGTCGCCGATCGCCCCGGCGGCGGGATCTGAGCCCTCCTGCCGTCGGGCTTCCGCGTCGAGCGTGTGGGCCAGGTCGCGGATCTGGTCGAGGAACACGCGCGCGCCATCGCCATCGCGCGGGTTGGCGAGTGCCGGCAGGAGGTTGTCGGCACGGCTACTGTCGAAATGACGGTGGAGCAACGCCGCCAGCCGCGCCAGCTCGCGCTCGATGTCGTCACCGACCTCGCGCGCCCGATCGCTACCGATGGCGCCGCTATCAACACCGCCGACACCGCCACGGACGCCGCCGCCAAAAACATCACCTTTCCCCGCGCGGAGGGCCCCCGCCATGCCTTTGTCTCCATCCCGGCGACCGCCCCACCGCATCGGCACCCGTCCCCTCTCCACCGCGCTGGCACAGGCGGATGGAGCAGGCACGGAACGCGCCGCCGCAGGGGTCCGGGCGGTCGCCCATTCGTGACCCGCCTCTCGTTTACCGCCGCTTGCCTGGGAAGCCTCGCAAGACCGGCTCCAAAGTGGAGGGGATCGCGAAGTGATTTCGCCATATCGGCGCGACCCTGCTCGACCGTAATCGTTACCGATTGAAGCAATCTGTAACGTGAACCATGGTCTCAACATATGACGAGAGCCTGATTCACGCCTTCAGCGGAAACGCGAAGCGCTTCCCCTTCAGACGATCAGGCTCTAGCGTCGCGCCATGCCCACTTCGGCCGCCACCACCGCGCGCGAAATCCTCACCGGCCTGCACGCGCTGATGGCCCGGCGCGGCTCGCCGCAGGCCAAGCTCGACCATGTCGTCGATCTCATCGCCGACGCGATGAGCAGCGAAGTTTGCTCGATCTACCTGCTGCGCAACAACCTCCTCGAGCTGTGGGCGACCCACGGCCTGCGCAAGGAAGCGGTCCACGTCACCCGCCTCGCGCTTGGCGAGGGGCTGGTCGGCACCATCGCTCGCGACGCCCGCGTCCTCAATCTCGCCGAAGCGTCGGTTCACCCCGAATTCGTCTATCGCCCCGAAACCGGCGAGGAGCATTTCCACAGCTTCGCCGGCGTCCCCATCATCCACCGCGAGCAGAGCATCGGCACGCTGTGCGTCCAGCACGCCGACCCGCGCCGCTACGACGATGTCGAGATCGAGGCGCTACAGACCGTCGCCATGGTCCTGTCCGAAATCCTGGCGAGCGCCCGGCTGGTCGATTCGACCCGCCGCGGCGGCGAACAGAACGACGGCGGCGCGGTACGGCTGGCGGGGCTCAAGCTGGTCACCGGCATGGCGCGGGGCGTGGCCGTGTTCCACGAACCGCGAGTGATCGTCCACCAGACCGTCGCCGAGGACACCGAGGCCGAGCGCACCCGCGTTTATGCCGCCTTCCGCCGGATGCGCGAGCAGATCGAGAATATGACCCGCGAGGCCGAGTTCGGCACCGTCGGCGAGCACAACGAGATCCTCGAGACCTACAAGATGTTCGCCTATGACGAAGGCTGGTCGCGGCGGATCAACGAGGCGATCGACAGCGGCCTGACCGCCGAAGCGGCGATCGAGCGGGTCCAGCAGCGCACACGAGCCCGCATGCGCGAGATTGACGATCCCCTCCTCAAGGAGCGGATGCACGACCTCGACGACCTCGCCAACCGATTGCTACGGATCGTTTCGGGCCGGATGGGCACCGCTGCCCAGACCGGGCTGGCCAAGGACGCGGTCCTCATCGCGCGCAACCTCGGACCCGCCGAGCTGCTCGAATATGATCGCCGCCGCCTGAAGGCGGTGGTGCTGGAGGAAGGATCGCTGACCGCGCACGTCACCATCGTCGCCCGGGCGATGGGCGTGCCGGTGATCGGCCGCATCGGCGACATCCGCCATATCGCCAGCGAGGGCGACACCATCCTCGTCGACGGCGATGCCGGCGCGGTGACGGTCCGTCCGACGCGCTCGCTGTCGACCCAGTTCGATAATCGCATGGCGATGAGCCTGCGCCGCCGCGCCGAATATGCCGCGCTGCGCCCGCTACCGCCGACCACGACGGACGGGCTGCGCGTCGCGCTGATGGTCAATGCCGGGCTGGCCGACGACGCCGCCGCGATCGAGACGACTGGCGCAGACGGCATCGGCCTGTTCCGCACCGAGTTCCAGTTCCTCGTCGCCGCCACCCTGCCCGGGCGCGACAGCCAGTACCGCCTCTACAAGAGCGTCATGGACACCGCCGGGGACAAGCCGGTCGTCTTCCGCACGCTCGACATCGGCGGCGACAAGGCGCTGCCCTATCTGCAGGACACGCGCGACGAGAGCGAAAATCCGGCGATGGGCTGGCGCGCACTGCGCCTCAGCCTCGAACGCTCGACCCTGATGAAGGCCCAGGCCCGCGCCCTGATCGAGGCCGCTGGCGGGCGCGTGCTGCGCGTCATGTTCCCGATGGTGTGCGAACCGTGGGAATATGAGGAAGCCCGCGCCCTGTTCGAGAAACAGCTTGCCTGGGCGACCTCGGTCAAGCGGCCGATCCCGTCGCGCATCGAATATGGCGCAATGCTCGAAGTGCCGAGCCTGGCGGAAATGCTCGACATTCTTCTGCCCCGGGTCGACTTCCTGTCGATCGGCACCAACGACCTGACCCAGTTCCTGTTCGCCGCCGACCGGGCCGACCCGCGCCTCGCCGCTCGCTACGACTGGCTCAGCCCCGCGATCCTGCGCTTTCTGAAACGCGTCACCGATCAGGCACGCGCCGCCAATGTGCCGGTCCGACTGTGCGGCGAAATGGGCGGCCGCCCGCTCGAGGCGCTCGCCCTCATCGGCATCGGCATCGACCAATTCTCGATCACCCCCGCCGCCGTCGGCCCGATCAAGGCGATGATCCGCTCGATCGATGCCGGTGCGGTTCGCGCGAAAATGGACAAGCTCCTCGCCACGCCGCCGCGCGATATGCGCCGTACACTGGGCGACTGGGCCCGCAAACAGGGCGCGGTCCTCGATTAGCGCCGCCGTCCGTTCCTTCCGGTTGACTTTGTCGCTCCTGCACTGACAAGGCTGGCGCGTTAGGGAGCAAGATGGACGAGATCGAAGACAGCGTTGCCGAAACCGTCGGCCAGCGCCTGCGCGCCGCGCGGGAAGCGAAGAAGATGACTCTCGATTCGATCGCCGCAATCACGCGAATCCCGGTCCGCCACATCGAAAGCCTCGAAGCCAGCAACTGGGACAGCCTTCCCGCTCCGGCCTATTGCGTCGGCTTTGCCAAGAATATCGCGACCGTCGTCGGCCTCGACCGCGACCAGATCGGCGTCGATCTGCGCGAGGAAATGGGCGGCACGCGCCAGGTCTATGCCCAGGCCGAAGTCTATGAGGCCGCCGATCCCAAGCGGACGATGCCCAAGTGGTTGATCATCAGCGCGATCGCCGGCGTTATTCTCGTCCTCGTCGCGCTGACGTTCATGCGCAACCGCGACCTGACCCCGGCCGCGTCCGCCACGACCAACAGCGCAGAGATCGTAGCGCCCGTTGATCCGGTCGCAACGACGCCAGTCACCGTACCCGCCGCCACCGGCCAGGTCTCGCTGACCGCGCTTCAGGACGTGTGGATCAAAGTGCGCGAGAAGGGCGGCGCGACGCTTCGCGAGGCGGTGTTGAGGCAGGGCGAGAGTTTCACCATTCCTGCCACCATGACCGCGCCCCTGCTCGATACCGGCCGCCCCGAGGGCCTCAGGATCAGTGTCGGCGGCCGCGACGTCCCGGCGATCGGCCCGGCGGGCAAAAGTATTGCCAGCGTCAGCCTGCTGCCCGCCGACCTCGCCCGCGGCCCGGCCGCGCCGGTCTCTTCCGCGACATTCCCGGCTCCGGCTGCCGCCACGACCAACGACACCGCCCAGTAAAAGGGTTGCCCATGCGCCTGAGCTTCCTTCTCCCTCTCCTCGCTGTCGCCACCCTCGCCGCTCCGCTCGCCGCGCGCGAGCCGGCGACGCCCGAGCAGCGCCTCGGCCGGCTCGAGCATCAGGTTCGCCAGGTCCAGCGCCAGGTCTTCCCCAAGGGCCAGCCGGCCGACACCGCCGGGCTCGTCGACGATCCCGCCGCGACCAAGGATTCGGTCGACACGCTGACCACCCGCCTCGACGCAGTCGAGCGGCAGATGAGCGACCTCGTCCGCACCAGTGAAGAGAATAGCCACCGGCTGAGCGTCATGGAAACCGACCTCGCCCGCCTTCGCGCCGAGCAGGACAGCCGCTTCAAGTCGATCGAATCGGGTGCCACCGCCGCCGCTAACCCGACCGCGCTTGGCGATGGCGCGACCCCCGCCGCGATCGTCTCGCCTGCGGCGACGACACCCGCAACCGCTGTCGTGCCCGACGTCGAAACCGGCGGCGAAATTGCCTACACCAAAGGTTTCGACCTATGGAACGCCAAGAAATATGACGCGGCCATTACCCAACTGCGAACGATGGCGGCGGCGTTCCCTGGCCACCGCCGCGTCAGCTGGGCCAACAACCTTGTCGGCCGCGCCCAGCTCGACAAGGGCCAGCCGCGCGCCGCCGCCGAAGCGCTCCTCGCCAACTATCGCGGCAACCCCAAGGGCGAGCGCGCCGCCGACAGCCTGTTCTATCTCGGCCAGTCGCTGGTGAAGCTCGGCCAGCCGAGCCAGGCGTGCAAGGCCTATTCGGAACTGCAAGCCGTCTACGGCTCGACCCTGCGCGCGCCGCTCAAGGCCATGCTTCCCGCCGCCCTCGCCCAGTCGAAGTGCGGCTAATCCGGTGACCGAGGCGGCGGAACGCTTCGCCGCCGATCTCGCCGCGCTGGCCCCTCCCGGTGCCCGTATCGGGGTCGCCGTCTCGGGCGGTCCCGACAGTCTGGCGCTGTTGCTCCTCGCTGCCGCCGCTCGCCCCGGTGCGATCGAAGCCGCCACCGTCGACCACCGCCTCCGCCCCGGCAGTGCTGCCGACGCCGCGCACGTCGCCGCCATCTGCGCGAAACTGAACATTCCCCACGCCACCCTCACCACGCGCTGGACCGACCCGCCGACCGCCAACCTCCAGGCCAGCGCCCGCGAAGAACGCTATGCCCTCCTGAGCGAGTGGGCGCGCGAACGACAGCTGACCGCCGTCGCCACCGCCCACCACGCCGACGATCAGGCCGAGACCCTGCTCATGCGCCTCGCTCGCGGGTCGGGCATCGCCGGCCTTGGTGGCACCCGCCCCTCACGCCCGCTGACCGACTCCATCGCCTTGATCCGCCCGCTTCTGACCTGGCGCCGCGCCGAACTCGCCGAGATCGTCGCCCAAACCGGGCTGACCCCGCTCGACGATCCCGCCAACCGCGACCCGCGCCACGACCGCGCCCGGCTCCGCGCCATGCTCGCCGACGCCGACTGGGCCGATCCTGCCCGCTTCGCCGCCAGTGCCAGCCATCTGCGCGACGCCGATGAGGCGCTCGACTGGATGACCGCCACCCTCGCCGACACCCGCCTGACCCATACCGCCGACGGCATTACTCTCGATCCCGCCGGCCTCCCTCGCGAACTCCAGCGGCGCCTGCTCCTGCTGGCGTTCGACAAGCCGCCCCGAGGCCCCGACCTCTTGCGAGCAATCGACGCGCTGGTTGACGGGCGGACCGTCACGCTGGGCAGGCTGAAACTTGAAGGCGGCGCATCGTGGCGCATGACCGAGGCCCCACTACGCCGCCGCTAATGCGCCCCGGCGCACTCTCCCGGCCCTGTCTCCTCGACCTGGATCGTCGAGTGCGCGATCCCGAACATCTCGTGGGCATAGGCATTGGCCTGCCGCAACACCGAATCCCGGTCGCGCCCCGAGGCCACCACCAGATGCACGGTCATCGCCGTCTCGGTCGTGCTCAGCGGCCAGATGTGCAAATGGTGCGCCTCGACCACCCCCGGCAGCCGGGCCAGGGCCTGCTCGACCAACCCGGCGTCGATCCCGTTGGGCACGCCCGACAGCGTCAACACCGCCGCCTCGGTCAGCAGGCCCCATGTCCCCCACAGGATCACCGCGACGACGATCAGGCTGACGATCGGGTCGATCCACATCGCGCCCGTCCACAGAATCAGCGCCCCGGCGATGACCACGGCCGCCGACACCGCCGCGTCCGACGCCATATGCAGGAACACCCCGCGAATGTTGATGTCATGGTGCCGCCCGCGCGCGAACAGCCACGACGTCACGCCGTTTATGATGATGCCTAAGGCGGCGACAATCATCACCGTCATCCCGTCCGACGACCTGGGCGAGACCAGCCGCTGCACCGCCTCGGCGGCGATCGCCCCGATCGCGACGAGCAGGATCAGCGCATTGATCAGCGCCGCCAGGATCGACGATTTCTTCAGGCCATAGGAGAAGCGCGGGCTCGGCTTGCGCTTGATCAGCACCGCCCCGCCCCACGCGATCGCCAGCCCCAGCACGTCGGACAGATTATGCCCGGCATCGGCGATCAGCGCGACCGACCCGGCCCAGAAGCCGAACACAGCCTCGACCGCGACATAGCCCAGGTTGAGCACGATCCCGAGCAGGAACGCGCTACCGAACTCCGCCGGCGCATGGTTGTGGCCATGCCCGTGATCATGCTGCGAACCGCTCATCCGGCCGCTATGTCGCGATGGAAGCGCGGCGGCAATGCGTGGCTGTCCGTTGCATCGATTCAGGACTTTATATCATGGGGGGAGAGAGATCGATCACCCCTGTACCGTCATGCTGGCCTGGCTTCAGGATCTACTTTTCCGGATGTACTGGCGATGCCGGACAGGTCGACGAACCGGTCGATCAAGCGCAGCAGGTGCCCCGCCGGCACCTGATCCGCGAGGCTGAAGCCGTAGAACAGCGCTTCCTGCGCCCCCATCCACCCGTTCATCATCCGCTCATCTCCCGTCTCAGCAGGGCCATTGATGGCCGTCACGACAACTTGAAGCGAAAGTCTTCAACACAATCGGCCGAAAGCCGACATTCGCCTCGCCGCAGTTTACCGCCCCAGTTCCTCTGCCATACCGGCCACTTCCAGCCAGCGTACTTCTGCCGCTTCCTTTTCGGCGCGTTTGGTGTCGATGGTTTTGGTCAGGGCGGCGAATTTGGTCGGGTTACTAGTGTAGAGGTCGGGGTCGTGGAGAGCTTTCTCCGCTTCGGCGATGTCGCGGTCGAGGCGGGTAACTTCGGCGGGGAGGCGGTCGAGGTCGCGCTGGTCCTTGAAGGAGAGTTTGCGGCGGTCCTCTCCGGAACGGGGAGGTGGCAGCCCATTGGGCTGACGGAGGGGCGGTGCGGGTGGAGAGGCCCCTCCACCACGCTTCGCGCGGTCCCCCATCGGCAGATCGGTCAGGCCCCCGGCCTGCCCGAAAACGGCCGGGGGCCGTTTTCCCTGCCGATCGTTCCGGGAAGGATTACGCTGGCGCACCCAGTCCTCGTAACCACCGGCGACGATGTCGACCTTGCCCGAGCCGTCGAGGCCGAGCGTCACCGTCACCGTGCGGTCGAGGAAGTCGCGGTCGTGGCTGACGATGAGGACGGTGCCGTCGTAATCGGCGATGACTTGCTGCAGCAGATCGAGCGTTTCGAGATCGAGGTCGTTGGTCGGCTCGTCGAGCACGAGGAGGTTGGATTCGCGCGCGAACTCACGGGCGAGGAGGAGGCGTGAGCGTTCACCGCCGGACAGGCTGGCGATCGGCGCTTCGCTCAGTTCGGGGGCGAACAGAAATTCCTTGAGATAGCCCTTGATGTGCTTCTTCTCGCCGCGCACGTCGATCCAGTCGCCACCCTCGGCCAGCACTTCGCGCACCGTGCGGCCGGGGTCCATCAGGCGGCGCTGCTGATCGATGACAATGCCGGACAGCGTCTTGGCGAGCTTGACCTTGCCCTCGTCGGGCAACAGTTCGCCGGTCAGCAACTTGAGCAACGTCGTCTTGCCCGTGCCGTTCGAGCCGACGATGCCGATGCGGTCGCCGCGCTGAATGCGGAGGGTGAAGTCGCGAATGATGGTGCGCTGTTCCCCCAGCTCAGTGGTGAAGCTCTTCGTCACATGCTCGGCGTCGATAACGACCTTGGTTTTCACATCGTCGCGGCCGAGCGCCAGCGCGGCCGTGCCCGGCCCGCCGAGCATCGCCGCGCGCGTCGCACGCATCTGGTTGAGCTTCGCCAGCCGGCCTTGATTGCGGCGGCGGCGGCCGGTCACGCCGCGCTCGAGCCAGTGGAGTTCGATCTTGAGCTTGGCGTCGAGCTTGTCGGCGGCGCGGGCTTCTTCGGCGTAGACCGCGTCGGTCCAGGCATCGAAGCCGCCGAAGCCGATTTCCGCCCGGCGGACGGTGCCACGATCGAGCCACAGGCAGGATTTGGTCAGACGGGCGAGGAAGGTGCGGTCGTGGCTGATGACGATGAACGCACCCTTGAACCGCGCCAGCCATTGTTCGAGCCACTCGATCGCGGCGAGGTCGAGATGGTTGGTCGGCTCGTCGAGCAGCAGCACGTCGGGGTCCTGAGCCAGCGCGCGGACGATCGCGGCGCGGCGCCGCTCGCCGCCGCTGGCGGTCGCGGTCGGGGCCGAGAGGTCGATGCCGATCTGGTCGGCGATGGCGGCGGCATCATGCGGTTGCGGCGCGTCGTCGCCCGCCAGCACCCATTGCTCCAGCGTGTCGTGCCCAGTCATCACCGGATTCTGTTCGAGCAGAACGACCTTCGTGCCGGGGACGATGCTGCGCTTTCCCTCGTCGGTGTCGACGATATTCGCGAGGCATTTGAGCAGGGTCGTCTTGCCCGCGCCGTTGCGGCCGATCAGGGCAAGGCGGTCGCGCGGGCCGACGTGGATGTCGAGGTGGCGGAACAGCCAGCCTTCGCCCTGGACGAGGCCGAGATTTTCAAAGCTGAGGATGGGGGGAGGCATGGCGCGCGCCCTAGAGCCTGATCGTTTGAGGTGAAAGCGCTTTACGCTTTCACGGATGACGTGAATCAGGCTCTTCTCAAGAAAGCCGAGCAGGGCGGCGGCGTCCCCCGGGGTTCGTGACCAATCGGCCACAGCGCTGCGGCAAAGCCGCCTGAACGGGACTGGACAAGGCCATTCATAAGTCATTCAATGCCTTGTCCTTAGACCGGCGGTGAAGTGAGAAGTGCCATGCGTCTGTTCCCATCCCTGTTCGCCGCTGCCCTTGGCAGTGCGCTGATCGTCGGCCCCGTGCTGGCCGAGCGGCCGCGCGATCAGGACCGGGCGTTTCGGGCGACGCAGGAAGGCCGGTCGATGCCGCTGCCGTCAATCGAACGGCGAATTGTGCCGACGATGGGCGGGGCAGACTATCTGGGACCTGAATTCCGCGGCCAGACGTATCGGCTGAAGTTCGTCCGCGACGGGCGGGTGATCTGGGTCGATGTCGATGCCGCGACCGGGCGCGTGATCGGGGAAACGGGGCGGTAGTCCTTTCCGTACCGCTGCCCCATGCGGGGCCACTTGACCTTCCCCGTCGCCCGCCCCAACTCGTTGCCGTTGCGCAACCGTTCATCGTCGCGCGTGTTACACCTAAGAATATGATTTCAGGGGAGCGACCATGCGCGTGCTGATCGTCGAGGACGAACCGAATTTGGGGCGCCAGCTGCGTTCGACACTGGAAGGGGCGGGTTATGCCGTCGACCTCGCCACCGATGGCGAGGACGGGCATTATCTCGGCTCAACCGAAAATTATGACGCGGTGGTGCTCGACCTGGGGCTGCCCGAGGTCGATGGGCTGACCGTGCTCGACCGCTGGCGCAAGGAGGGCAAGCGCATGCCGGTGCTGGTCCTGACTGCACGCGACAGCTGGTCGGACAAGGTCGCCGGGCTGGATGCCGGGGCCGACGACTATCTCGCCAAACCGTTCCAGACCGAGGAGCTGATCGCGCGGTTGCGCGCACTCATCCGCCGCGCGTCGGGCAATGCCTCATCGGAACTGCTGAGCGGTGACATTCGGCTGGACACGCGGTCGGGCAAGGTCACCAAGGCCGGCGATCCGGTCAAGCTGACCGCGCAGGAATATAAACTGCTGTCGTACCTGATGCACCACAAGGGCAAGGTGGTCAGCCGGACCGAACTGATCGAGCATATTTACGATCAGGATTTCGATCGCGATTCCAATACGATCGAGGTGTTCGTCACGCGCATCCGCAAGAAGCTGGGCGCGGACATCATCACCACTATCCGCGGGCTGGGCTATAGTCTCGAGGACCTGCCCGCGTGACCGATCCCGCCGCCGCCACGCCGGCGGTGGCGCCCTCCCCTGCCCCGCCGGTCGCAGAACGGCCCGACGCAGCGCGTGCGACCGGATCACTGACGCGGCGGATGATCGGCATTGCCGCGCTGTGGATCGGATTGTTGCTGCTGATCGGCGGGTTCGCGCTGGACCGTTTCCTGTCGCGGTCGATCGTCGACAATTTCGATGCGCAAATGACCTATGTGCTGAACGCGATGGTCGCCGCGTCGGAGATCGGGCCAGATGGTGAGGTGCGGTTCAACCGGCCGCCAGCGGACCAGCGCTTCCTGGAGCCCTATTCGGGGCTGTATTTCCAGGTGTCGGGGAGCGGTGCGGATACGTTTCCGTCGCGCTCGCTGTGGGATCGGCGACTGCGGGTCGATGCACACAACGATATAAAGCTGCACGAATATGACAGCAGGGAATTTGCCGACGAGCCGCTGCGCGTGGCCGAACGCGATGTGCAGCTGCCGGGGTCGAAGATCCGCTGGCGGTTCCAGGTCGCCCAGTCGCGCGAGTCGATCGATGCGCAAATTCGCGCGCTGCGCGATACGCTGGTGTGGAGTTTCGCGGCGCTGGGGACAGGGCTGATCGTGCTTGCGGCGGTCCAGGCATTCTATGGGCTGTGGCCGCTGCGCCGGGTGCGGCGCGAGTTGACTGCGATCCGATCGGGCAGCCGCGAGCGGATCAGCGAGGACTTCCCGATGGAGATTCACCCGCTGGTGCACGAGCTCAACCTGCTGCTGGCGCATAGCGAGGAGCAGGCCGAGGAGGCGCGGCGGCACGCCGGCAACCTGGCCCATGCGCTCAAGACGCCGCTGACCGTGATCAACAATGCCGCGACCGCGCGCAGCGACGACCTGGCCGATACGGTGATCCGCGAGGCAGCGGCGATGCGGCGGCAGGTGGATCATCATCTGGCGCGGGCACGGGCGCTGGGCCGGCGGTCGTCGGCGCAGGCGCGGGCGAAGGTGTGGGACAGCGTCGGGGCGGTCGAGCGGGCGGTCAGCCGGCTGTATCCCGACATCACCGTCGACATCGCCGGGGACCGCGCGGCAATGGTCCGGGTCGAGCGCCAGGACCTCGACGAAATGCTCGGCAATCTGGTCGAGAATGCCGCGAAATATGGCGGCGGACGGGTGTTCGTGACGGTGGAAAAGGCGGCGGCGGGCCGCGTTGCGATCCTCATCGAGGATGACGGGGCGGGCATTCCCGCAGCCCAGCGCGAAGCGATCTTCGCCCGCGGCGCGCGGCTTGACA
>NZ_JANMWY010000157.1:0-3791 GCF_031380695.1 Sphingomonas sp.
GTCGCGGCACACCCCGCGTCCCTCCTGATGCGCTTCCCACGCGGTCTTGGTCGGGCGGGCGTAATGATAGCCGAACTCGATATGCTTGTGGGCATAGTCGAGGATCGCCTTCAGCCGCGTCCAGCCCGGCTCGACATGGCCGAACAGGCCCCAGGCGGTGTCGGACAGGCGGTCGGTTTCGCAATAGCGGCTGCCGAGCAGGTAGATGAGCACATCGTCGGGCAATTCCTCGACCGGCAACTGGCGCGCGCCAGGCATTATCCGGTCCTCGATCCCGCTGTCCTCGATGACGAAGTCGTTGGTGATGATTGTCTCGCCCTCGGGCAGGACGAAGCGAGTCGCGACATTGCCGAAGCTGTCGACATAATCATGCGTCTCGATCGCCGGATCGGTAGCCAGGTGCGGCGTCGTCTTGAGGTCTTTCGCGCGTGACGGATGCACGCTCAGCAGCGCCATCATCGGCGTCGGCTGTTTCGTCGTGAAGCGAATGTCGTAACCGGCCCTGATCAACATAGTCATCGTATCCCGTTGGCCACGGCCTTGATGGCCGGGGCGGATTGGTGAAGGTCGTCGAGCGTGACCTCGACGGTCACGTCCATGCCCAGATCGCTGTTCGGAAAGCCGCTCCACGTTCCCGAGATCGGTACCGCCTGCGCCGGGTCGCGCGCGACGGCGACGCGGATGAGGCCCGCGTTGCCGACGATGCCGTTGGTCGGGTCGAACTCGACCCAACCGGACCCTGGCAGGAAGATGCGGACCCAGGCGTGGGTGCTGCCGCCGCCGACGCGGCCCGATGTGCCGCGCGGGTTGTAGAGATAGCCGGAAACGAAGCGCGCCGCGAGTCCCAGCGCGCGCGCCGCTTCCATCATCAGCACGGCGAAATCGCGGCACGTCCCCTGTCGCTTGAAGATCGTCTCGACCGGCGTCTGGGTGCCCTTCTCGGCACGCGGCAGATAGGTGAAGTTGCGCTTGATGAACCGCGTCATGTCGGCCAGCATCGCCACGCTCTCGGTCTCGGTATCCTTCTTCAGGAACCGCCGCGCCCATTTGTCGAGCACCCGCTCGGGATCGTGATGCTGTCGCTCGATCGAGCGCATCAGGTCGGGCTGGTCCTCGGGCGCATAGCTGAACGGGAACAGCCGGGCATAGGGCTCGACCTCGACCTCCGCCGTCAGCATCGGCTGGTGCCGCACCTTGACCAGGCTATCGATCCGCAGGTTCGTCGCCCGCCGGTTGAACGTCGCCACCGCCAGTGAATTGCCGAACACGTCCTGCATCCAGCGCAGCTCGACCGGCTCGGGATCGATGATCAGCCGCGCCTCGAGCAGGTCCTGGTCATGGCTTTCGCGCGGCCGCACGAATATGCGATGCTCGCCGAACGCGACCGGCTGCCGGTACGAATAGGTCGTCACATGAGAAATAGTCAGGATCGTCATGCCGGATCGGCCCCACCTCGCCCAGTCTTGCGCCAACCCTATACTGGGCAATCACGAGCCGCCACCCGTCGCCATCCACAACCCCGGAGCCGCCTCGCCGTTCCTGCTGGTCGGCGACCACGCCGGCAATCGCATTCCCGAAAGCCTCGGGACGCTCGGGCTTAGCGAAACCGACGCGGTGCGCCACATCGCGTGGGACATCGGCATCGCCCGCCTGGGCGTCCGCCTCGCCGACCGCATCGCGGCGTCATTTATTCACCAGCGTTACTCGCGGCTGTTGATCGACTGCAATCGCCGGCCCGGCGCGCCCGATTCGATTCCCCCGGTCAGCGACGGCACCGCCATCGCCGCCAACGCCGCGCTCGACCCTACCAGGGCCGCCGCCCGCGCAGAAGCGATCCACGCCCCCTATCAGGCCGCGATCGCCGCCGAACTCGACCGCCGCGCCGCCGCCGGCCTCACCACCATTCTCGTCGCGCTGCATAGCTTCACCCCGGTGATGCAGGGCGTCGCGCGGCCGTGGCAGGTCGGCATCCTCCACGACACCGGCGACAATCGCTTCGCCCGCGCCATGATCGCCGCCTACGCCGTCGACCCCGCCCTGACCGTCGGCGACAATCAGCCCTATTCGATGGACATCATCGACTATACCATTCCCCACCACGCCTACCCGCGTCATTTGCCCTATGTCGAAATCGAGATTCGCCAGGACCTGCTGGCGGATGCGGCGGGGATCGAGGAATGGGCGGAACGCACCGAACAGGCACTGCTCGCCGCTGAGCAAGCCTATCCCGCACTGGAGGAAACCGCATGACCACCCCGAAAGGCTGGACCACCTCAGGCGACGCGATCACCAAGAGCTTCACCTTCAAGGACTTCGCCGAGGCCTTCGCTTTCCTCACCCGCGTGGCCGCCCATGCCGAGGCGATCGACCATCACCCCGAATTTACCAGCGTGTGGAACCGCGTCGACTTCCGCCTGACCAGCCACGACGCCGGCGGCGTCACCGCGCGCGACCTCGGGCTGGCCCGCACGATCGACGAACTAGCCAGCTAGTATTCATCGCCAATCTAGCTTATGGGATCCCGATGCGCAGCCAGATCGCCCCTTATTATATCACCGAGGTGGAAGCCGGCTGAGCGCACGCGCGTCTTGCCCTTCCACCGCACCTCGCTTCGGCGGGGTTTTTTATTGCCCGCCCTCGTTCGACCAGACAGGATCCCGACATGTTGCATCAGGCGATTGCCCACAATGATCCAGCGACGCCGCCGCACTGGTCCGACTATGTCGTCGATCAGAACTGGAGCGCGTTCAGCGCCGACGACCACGCCGTCTGGGACCTACTGTTCACCCGCCAGGTCGATCTCCTCGGCAGCCGCGTCGTTACGCCGTTCCTCGACGGGCTCGACCTGCTCCGCCTGTCGAAGCCCGGCATCCCCGACCTCGCCGAGCTCAACCGCCACCTCACCCCGCGCACCGGGTGGAAGACCGTCGCGGTCGAGGGCCTCGTCCCCGACGACGCCTTCTTCGCCATGCTGACCGAACGCATCTTCCCGATCGGCAATTTCATCCGCCGCCGCGAAGAACTCGACTATCTCGAGGAGCCCGACTGCTTCCACGACATCTTCGGCCATGTCCCGATGATGGTCGACCCGCGCATGGCCCGGCTGATGGAGCATGTCGGCCACCTCGGCACCGCCGCCATCGCCGCCGGCCGCGGCGTCGAGATCGCCCGCCTCTACTGGCACTCGGCCGAGTTCGGCCTGTGCCGCGAGAGCGGCGAGGTGAAGATCCTCGGCGCCGGGCTGACCTCCAGCTTCGGCGAAGCGCACTTCAGCGTCGAGGACCTGCAAGTCGCGCGCGTCCCCTTCACCGTCGCGGCGGCAATGGCCACCCCCTACAAGCACGACAGCTTCCAGCCGCTCTACATGGTCTCGCAATCGCTCGACATCACCACCGACGCCATCTGCGCCCTCGACCCGGCGATGTTCTAGCGCGCCACCACAAACCCCAGCGCCACCGCGCCTAGCGACAGCAGGACCGACGCCGCCACATAAGCCGCCGCCAGCCCGACCGCCCCGCGCTGCCACAGCGTCAGCGCGTCCAGCCCGAACGCCGAAAAAGTCGTAAACCCGCCCAGCACCCCGGTCAGCAAAAACAGCCGCCACGGCTCGCTCCCCCCGCCGCCTCGCACGAACCACCCCGCCAGCAACCCCATCGCCAGGCATCCAACCACATTGACCGCCAGCGTTGCCGCCGGCGCGCCCCATCCGCCGACCACCGCGATCCGCCCGACGCCATAGCGCAACACCGCGCCCATCCCGCCGCCGACGAACACCAGCAGCGGGTTCATGC
>NZ_JANMWY010000172.1:0-19390 GCF_031380695.1 Sphingomonas sp.
GGGATCATGCGCGGATCGCGGCGTGGCGACACGAAGCGTCGATCCGGGACACACGGCTACGGCGGCCCGACCTGACCTTGCGCCATGGGGGTGCAAAGCAGGCACCGCCCTCTGGTGCGCAGCGCGACGAATAGGGCTTAACCAACATGAATCTCATCCAGACCCTCGAGGCCGAGCAGATCGCCAGCCTCATCGAAATCCGCGCCATTCCCGAATTCCGCCCGGGCGACACGCTCAAGGTCGGCGTCAAGGTCGTCGAAGGCGACCGCGCCCGCGTCCAGAATTTCGAAGGCGTGTGCATCGCGCGCTCGAACAAGGGCATCGGGTCGAACTTCACCGTCCGCAAGATCAGCTTCGGCGAAGGCGTCGAGCGCGTCTTCCCGCTCTACTCGCCGTCGGTCGATTCGATCGAGGTCGTGCGCCGCGGCGCCGTCCGCCGCGCCAAGCTCTATTATCTGCGCGGCCGTCGCGGCAAGTCGGCGCGCATTGCCGAGCGTCGCGACACGCGCCCCGCAAAGGGCTCGAAAACCGACGCCTGAGCCGGTTCGCGAACTATTTCTGACGATTTGCGACGGCCGGGCTTTCCAACGGAAGGCGCGGTCGTTTGCTTTTGGGGGACTGACGATGAGTGACGGTTATCGGATTGTGGTCGTCGGCGCGACCGGCAATGTCGGGCGCGAAGTGCTCAACATCCTGGCCGAGCGGCAATTTCCGCTGGCGGATATCGCCGCTGTGGCTAGCTCGCGCTCGACCGGCGAAATCATCGATTTCGGCGACAGCGGGCGCGAACTCAAGGTTCAGAATATCGACCATTTCGACTTTTCCGGGTGGGACATGGCGATCTTCGCCGCCGGATCCGAAGCCAGCAGGGTCTATGCGCCGATCAGCGCCAAGGCCGGCTGCACGGTGATCGACAATAGTTCGCTCTACCGCATGGATCCTGACGTGCCGCTGATCGTGCCGGAGGTGAACCCGGAGGCGATTGCGGGCTATACCCGCAAGAACATCATCGCCAACCCCAACTGCTCGACCGCGCAGATGGTCGTCGCGCTGAAGCCGCTGCACGATGCGGCGACGATCAAGCGGGTGGTCGTTTCGACGTACCAGTCGGTCAGCGGCGCGGGCAAGGCGGGGATGGACGAGTTGTTCGAGCAAAGCCGCAACATCTTCGTCGGCGACACTGCCGAGGCGAAAAAGTTCACCAAGCAGATCGCCTTCAACGTCATCCCGCACATCGACGTGTTCCTCGACGACGGGTCGACCAAGGAGGAATGGAAGATGGTGGTCGAGACCAAGAAGATCCTCGATCCCAAGATCAAGGTGACGGCGACGTGCGTGCGGGTGCCGGTGTTCGTTGGACATTCGGAGAGCATCAACATCGAGTTCGAGCGCGAGCTGTCGGCCGCCGACGCCCAGCGCATCTTGCGCGAATCGCCGGGCATCATGCTCGTCGACAAGCGCGAGGACGGCGGATACGTCACCCCGGTCGAGTGCGTCGGCGACTACGCCACCTTCATCAGCCGCGTGCGCGACGACCCCACGGTCGAGAACGGCATCAACCTGTGGTGCGTCAGCGACAACCTCCGCAAGGGCGCGGCGCTGAACGCGGTGCAGATCGCGGAACTGCTCGGGCGGCGGCATTTGAAGAAGGCCGCTTGAGCCGCTAGCGTTCCTGCGGTTGCAGCAGGAGAGTGGCAATGCGGAATATGATGGTGCTGGTGACAGCAATGGCGCTGCTCGCAGGCTGCAAGCAGGCGCCGAGCGGGCGGGCGCCGGTAACCACTGCCGAGGCTGAAACGATCGCGACCGCGGCTGAGGCTACCTTCACCACCGGCGACCTCGGCAAGATCATGGATCAATATGCCGACAACGCAGTGATGATCGACGCGAGCAAGGCTGATCCGAGCGCCGATCGCAAGGTGGCGACGGACTCGGCCCGCGCTTTCGTCAGCATGAGGCCGGCCGATTATCATGTCGTCGGCCGTCACATCCAGCTGATCGGGCCCGATGCCTTCATCAGTTCGGGGATCGAGCAGTTTTCTGTTGCCGCCGGCAGCGCCCGGCCGACGGTCAGCGCGCGCTTTAACGACGTCTTTCAGCGCCAGGCCGACGGCAAGTGGAAGATCATCAACGAGCATGTCTCGATGCCGCCGACGGTGACCGGCACCAAGTGACCGAACCGACGATCCACCATTGGACCGCGTCCGATGGCGTCGATCTCGTCTGGCGCGAGATGGGGGTGGGCGCGCCGGTCGTGCTGCTCCACGGGTTGTTCTCCGACGGCGTCGTCAACTGGATCAAGTTTGGCCATGCTGCCAAGGTCGCGGCGACGGGGAAGCGGGTGATCATGCCCGACTTGCGCGCGCATGGCCTGTCGAGCAGGCCGCACGAAGCTGATCATTATCCGCCCGGGGTGCTTGGGCGCGACCTGATCGAATTCGTCGCGCACCTTGAGCTGACCGAATATGATTTGGGCGGCTTCTCGCTTGGTGCTCGGACGACGGTGCAAGGGATTGGCGACGGCTTGAAGCCGCGTCGTGCGGTGCTGGGTGGAATGGGGCTGGAGGGGCTAAGCGCCTGGACCGAGCGGAGCCAATTCTTCCTCGACGCGATTGCTGCGTTCGACACGGCCAGGCGCGGCGACCCCCACTGGCTGGCGATCCAGTTCATGCGGACGATGAAGGTCGATCCGCTGGCCGCCGTGCCGCTGCTGCTCAGTTTCGAAGCCGCGCCCGACGGCTGGCAGGCGGCGTTCGCAATGCCGACGCTGGTACTGGCCGGGAAGGACGACCACGACAATGGCTCGGCTCCGGGACTGGCCGAAGCACTGCCCGACGCGACCTACGCCGAAGTGCCGGGGACTCACATGAGTTCGGTCACCGATGGGGCGTTCGGCGATGTGCTCGCAGCTTTCCTCGCCTGACGGAAAGGGGGCGCGGACCGAAGCCCGCGCCCGAGGTCAGTAGGAGACGGCGCCGACCTTGCCTTGTTCAGTCGATGGGACGTCGATCCCATTGCCGCTAACCGCCGGAGTCGAAAGTTCACCGCTACTGGCGATTTGGGGTGACAGGCGGGCAGTGACCTTTTCGGCCAAAGCGCTCGCCTGATCGCTGATCTTTCCGCTCAGCGCAGTAGCCTGCTCGCTGACCATGCCGCCTATGCTGGTCGCCTGATCGCTGATCCTGCCGCCGAGAGTACTCGCCTGTTCGCCCAGTGCGGTGGCCTGTTCGGCGATCAGTCCGCGCTTGGCCCAGATGAGCGCACCGGCCCCGGCCGCGCCAGCGGCGATCGCCGCGCTGGTCAGCGGGCGCGACTTGACGGTTTCGATGAAGCTTTCGGCGGCAGTAGTGATTTTCTTGCCCGCCTTTGTGGCGGTGGCAGTGGCCGTTGCGGTGGCGGAGTTGCTCGTCGCCGACTTGCGCGAGGTGGCGCTCGAGGCGCGCTTGGCGGTGGCGCGGGTGCGCGCCGGGGTGCCGGATTTGGGTGTGGCCATGACTGATACTCCTTGGCTGGATGATAGGGCGTTCAACGCCCGACCGGCCAAGGAGTTCAGTTCATGGGATTAGAGCTGCTCGAGCATATGCTCCGCGCTCGAGGCCGTATATTCGCCAGCCGCTTCGACATTTAGGTGCTCGACGACGCCATCGTTAACGACCATCGAGTAGCGCTGGCTGCGCTCGCCCATGCCATAGGTCGACGCGTCCATGGTCAGCCCGAGCGCCTTCGCGAACTCGCCATTGCCGTCGGCGAGCATGGTGATGTCGCCGCTGCCCTGGTGCTGGTTCCAGGCGCCCATGACGAAGGCGTCGTTGACCGAAGTGCCGACGATCTCATCGACGCCCTTGGCCTTCAGTTCGGCGGCCTTGTCGACATAGGACGGCAGATGCCGCGCCGAACATGTCGGGGTGAAAGCACCCGGCACCGCGAACAGCGCGACTTTCTTGTCCTTGAAAAAATCATCGCTGGTTGTCGGCTGCGGCCCGTCGGGGGTCGCCAGCGTGAGGGGAACGGAGGGGAGGCGGTCGCCGACTTTGATCGTCATGGGTTTTCTCCTGAAGGGGGATGAAGCGGGAGATAGGCGTGTCCCGTGACAGGCTCAAGGCTTGCCAGCCTTTGTTTCCCCGAACATTGTCACGGCATGGAGCAGCTGCCCTTCCTGTCGGGGAAATTCCTGCTGGCAATGCCGGGCATGGCCGATCCGCGCTTCGAGCGGGCGGTGATCGTGATCGCGGTACACGACGAGAATGGTGCGGTCGGCATCGGCATCGGCCACAGGCGCGTCGGCATCCGCTTTCGCCAGTTGCTCAAACAGCTCGACATCGACCCGGGCGATGTGCCCGACCGTGAGGTGCATCATGGCGGGCCGGTCGAGCCGGGGCGTGGCTTCGTGCTCCATTCGGAGGATTGGGGCGGGCAGGACACGCTGCCCATCACCGGCCTGGGTGCGATGACCGGGACGATCGATGTGCTGAAAGCAATCGCCGAAGGACGCGGGCCATCCCGCTGGCTGGTATCGCTGGGTTATGCCGGCTGGGGACCGGGACAGCTCGACGGCGAGATGACCCGGCATGGCTGGTTCGCTGCGGGCGGAACCCCGGCGCTCCTGTTCGACACGCCGACCGAAGAGCGGTGGGCGACGGTGTTCCAGGGCGAGGGCATCGACCCGCGGTTGCTGGTGGGAGAGACGGGCGCGGCTTGACGGAGGCGTTGCGGTCGTGCCGCCGGTCGTGCCGCTTCCCCTTCGCCAACGCGCTCCCTATGACCCTGACGATGCGGCCAGTCGGAATGATGCAAGGATGAGCGGAGCCGGCGGGTCTATTGCTGCGATCGTCGTCACGGTCGCGGCGGCGTGGCTGGCGATCGCGCTCGCGCTGTCGCTCTATGCCGCGCGGCGAATGCGGCGAGCGAATGCGATCCTGGCGGCGGCGCGATCGAGCGCGGCGCTGCTCGCGGCGGCCCCGGCGCGGCCGATGCTGGTGCGCGGTGACGGGCGAATCGAGGTCGATCCCGGCCTGCTTCGCGACTTCGGGCTGGACGAGGATCCGGGGCGGATCGAGTTGCTGGTCGGTAACGAGCGCGGTCTGGTGGCGGAAGATGTCGACGCGCTCGCGACCGCGCTCGACCAGTCGCGGCGCGGTGCGGCGTCGGTCGAGACGCAGGTTCGCGTGGCGGGGTCGGGCCGGGTGTTCGAAGTCAGCGGCGGACCGGCACCTTCGCCGTCACCGGCGGGCAGCAGCCTGTTGTGGCTGAGCGATTCCAGCCGGGCGGTGGCCGAGCGAAGCACGCTGGCGCGGCGGCTTGCGCAAACTGAGGGGGCGCTCGATGCGCTGACCCACCTGATCGAAAGCGCGCCCTTCCCGATGTGGTATCGCGGCCCGGACCTGAAGCTGGGGCTGGTCAACAGCGCCTTCGTCCAGGCGGTCGAGGGGCAGGACGCGGCGGATGTTATCGGTCGCGGCATCGAACTGGTCGACGTCGAGACCGCCCGTGCAGCCGCGAGCCGCGCGATCGAAGCCGGCGAACCGCAATCGCGCAGCACCCCTGCAACGATCGGCGGCGAGCGGCGCATGATGCGCATCGTCGACGTGCCGCTGCCGACCGGCGCGGTGGCCGGGTTTGCGGTCGATATCCAGGAATTGGAGGATGCGCGGTTCGAACTGGCGCGGACGATCCAGTCGCAGCGTGACCTGGCCGACCGGATGACGGCGGGGACGGCACAGTTCGATGCCGACCGCCACTTGAGCTTCTTCAACCAGCCGTTTGCGATCATGGCCCATCTCGACAGCGAATGGCTCAGTGAGAACCCCGAGTTCGACCGGCTGCTCGAGCAGATGCGGGAGAAGAACCGCACCCCTGAAGTGCGCGACTTCCCGGTATGGAAGGACGAGCGGCGGGCGTGGTTCACGTCCGCCGACGACGTCATCGAGGAAGACTGGATCCTCGCCAATGGCGACCATCTGCGCGTGGTCGGGCAGCCGATGCCCGATGGTGGGCTGCGCCTGATCCTGGAGGACCGGACCGAGCAGGTCCGGCTGGCGTCGGCCCGCGATACGCTGCTGCGGGTGCGCGCGGCGACGTTCGACAATCTGTTCGAATCGATCAGCGTCTTCGCCAGCGACGGGCGGCTGTATCTTTGGAACCGTCGCTTCTGTACCTTGTGGGATCTCGACGAGGTGTGGCTGGGTGAGCATCCCCGGGTCGACGAGCTGGTCCCGGCAATGGCCAAGCAATTGGTCAACCCGACCGCCGCCGCACAGGTGCGCGAGATGGTCCGCGCGGCGACATCGGGTCGGCGCGAGGGGCGCGGGCGGGTGTCGCTGATCGACGGGCGCCATTTCGAATTCTCCGCCGTGCCGCTGCCAGACGGAAACGCACTGTTCACCATGATCGACGTCACCGACAGCAGCCGGATCGAGGGTGCGTTGCGCGAGCGGGCGACCGCGCTGGAGGAGGCCGACCGGGTCAAGACCGATTTCGTTGCCAGCATGAGCTATGAATTGCGCACGCCGCTGACCTCGATCGGCGGGTTCGCCGAGATGCTGGCGGGGGGCTATGCGGGCAAGCTGGAGCCGGCGGCGGCCGATTATGTGTCGGCGATCCTGGAATCGGTCGGGCGCTTGTCGCGGCTGATCGACGATGTGCTCGACCTGACCCAGGGCGACACCAGCGGGGTGACGCTGGAGCGCGAGCGGGTCGATCTGGCCGGGCTTTGCCGCTCGGCGATCGGGACGCTGCAGCCGGCGATCGACGACAAGAAGCATCGTTTCGACGTGGCGATCGATCCGTCGACCGGGACCGTGATCGGCGACGCGCGGCGGCTGCGCGAAAGCATCGAGCATGTCCTGCGCAACGCCGTCGCCTATACCGAGCGCGGCGGCTCGATCCGGTTCACCGCGTCGGGAACCGCGACCGAGGCGACGATCGTCATCGTCGACGACGGGCCGGGCATCGCGGTGGAGGATCAGGCCCGGGTGTTCACCCGCTTCCACCGCGTCGGCGGCGTGGCGAAGGGTGAGGCGGCGCTGGGGCTGGGCCTGCCACTCACCCGCCAATTCATCGAGGCGCATGGCGGCAAGGTCGAGCTGGTATCGGAAGTCGGCACGGGCAGCGCGCTGACCCTCGTCATCCCGCGCGCGCCAACCAAGCCTGTCGTCGCGTCGTGATCCTGGCCGACGAGGAAGCGACGCGGCGGGCCGGGGCGTTGCTGGCAGCGGCGCTCCGGCCGGGTGATGTGGTGACGTTGTCGGGGCCGCTGGGAGCGGGAAAGACAACGCTGGCGCGCGGGTTGCTGCGGGCGCTAGGCGAGGAGGGCGAAGTGCCGAGCCCGAGCTTCGCGCTGGTCCAGCCTTATGACGCACTGACCTTACCGGTGTGGCATGCCGATCTCTATCGGATTGAGCATGGGGACGAATTGGATGAGCTCGGCCTGGACGAGATTCTGGCAACTGGCGCGCTGCTGGTCGAATGGCCGGAGCGCGCGCCCGGTGCATGGCCCCACGCACTCGCTTTGTCGCTCGAACCGCTGACGGGAGACGCGCGCCGCTTGACAGCGATTGTCCCCTCGTCATGGGAGGGCCGATGGCTGCCATCACGATGATTCCGCCCGCCGCCGCGCCCGATTTCCTCGCCCGCAATGGCTGGGGCGGCGCACGCATCGAGCCACTGGCGGGGGACGCCTCGTTCCGCCGCTATTTCCGGATCGTCCAGGCGGATCGTACGGCGGTTCTGATGGATGCGCCGCCGCCGCATGAAGACCCGCGCCCGTTCGCGGCAGTGGCCGACTGGCTGCTTGCTGCCGGGCTGACCCCGCCGCCGATCCTGGCGCGCGATCTCGACCAGGGGATGCTCCTGCTCGGCGATTTCGGCGATGCGCGGCTGCGCGAAACGCTCGACGCCGCGCCGCAACGCGAGGAGGAGCTCTACGCGCTGGCGACCGACGTGCTGATCCATTTGCACCGCCAGCCGCCAATGGTGGGGCTCAAGCCGCACGGTCTCGATCAGTGGCTGTCCGAATTGACGCTATTCACCGACTGGTATTGCCCGGCAGTCGGGATCGCGGTCGACGCCGACGCCTGGCGTGCCGCGTGGAGCGAAGTGCTGACGCCGATCGCTAACGACGGGCTCGGTCCAGTCACCGTGCTGCGCGACTATCATGCCGAGAACATCATGCTGCTCGCCGGGCGGCAGGGGATCGGCCATTTCGGGCTGCTCGATTTCCAGGACGCGCTGCAGGGGCATCCGGCCTATGATCTGTGTTCGGTGCTGGAGGATGCGCGGCGCGACGTATCGCCGCAGATCGAGCGAATGATGATCGATCGTTATGTCGCCGCGACCGGCGCCGACGCGCGGTTCGAGCCCGCCTATTGGGCGCTTGCGGCGCAGCGCAATACGCGCATCCTCGGCGTCTTTACCCGTCTGTGGAAGCGCGACGACAAGCCGCATTATCTCGAGTTCCAGCCGCGCATGTGGGGGCTGCTCGAGCGCGACCTGGCGCACCCGGCGCTGGCCCCGGTGCGGGCATGGTTCGACGCCCATATCCCGCCCAAAGCGCGCGCGCCCGCATGGAACGCGGCATGACCCAGGTCAGCGCCCTGAAACTGCGCGCAGACGTCATCGCAGACGTGCCGCGCACGGCGATGGTCATGGCCGCCGGGCTAGGCAAGCGGATGCGTCCGCTGACCGACGACCGGCCCAAGCCGCTGGTCGAGGTCGCCGGCAAGCCGCTGATCGACCATGTCTTCGACCGGCTCCACGCCGCCGGGGTCGAGCGGGTGGTGGTCAACGTCCATTATCTGGCCGACGAGTTGGAGGCCCACCTGCGCGACCATGCCCTGCTCGACGTCGCCATTTCCGATGAGCGTAACCTGCTGCTGGAGACTGGCGGTGGTTTGGTCCGCGCCGCGCCGCTGATCGATTGCGACCCGTTCCTGGCGGTCAACAGCGACAATTTCTGGGTCGACGGGCCGGCCGATACGCTCAAACTGCTCGCCGCTCATTGGGATCCGACGAAGATGGACGCGCTGCTGCTGCTCGTTGCCCATGCGCGCGCTGGCAATCATGGCGGGCTCGGCGATTTCCACATGGACCGCGAGGGGCGACTCAGGCGGCGTGGCAAGGCGCGGATCGCACCGTTCGTGTTCACCGGTATTCAGATCATGGCCAAGAAGTTGCTTGATGGTGCCCCAGACGGCCCTTTCTCGACTAACCTCCTGTGGGACCGGGCCATCGCCGAACGACGACTGTACGGCGTGGTTCATCAGGGGCTGTGGTTCGACGTCGGCACACCGCCCGCGATCCGCGCCACCGAGGACGCGCTTGCCCAGCTCTGATCTGGTCGAGCGGCGGACGGCGGGGGCGCCGCTCGTCTACACCATTCCGGCGCATCGCAGCTTTGCCGACGCGCTCGCCAGTGGGCTGATCGCGGCCTACGGCGGCGACCCGCTTGGACTGGCGCGGGGGCGCATCCTGTTGCCGACCAATCGCGCGATGCGGACGGTGACCGAGGCGTTCGTGCGGGCGAGTGGCGGCGGGCTCGTGCTGCCGCGCCTGATCCCGGTGGGCGATCCGGAACTCGACGAGCGTATTGGCGGGGCGCTCGACCCGGCGGGGGGAGCGGTGTTGCCCGCGGCGACCGATCCGCTCGAGCGGTTGCTGGCGCTGGCGACCATGGTGCGTGGACCGGACGAGAGCGCGGCGGAGGCGATGCGGTTGGCGGCGGACCTCGCGCGGACGCTCGACCAGCTGACCATTGCGGAGATTGCGCCGTCGCAGTTGGTCGAAGCGGCGGCGGACGCGCCCGAATTGGCGCTGCATTGGCAGAAATCACTCGATCGACTGCGCGCGATCATCGACCGTTGGCCGGCAATCGAGCGGGAGCAAGGTCGGATCGGGCTGGCCGAGCGCCGCAACCGCCTGCTGCGCGCGACGGCGGAGCGGTGGCGGAATGCGCCGCCGACGGGGTTCACCATCGCCGCCGGGATCACGACGAACGCGCCCGCCGTGGCCGCACTGCTGGCGCGCGTGGCGCGGTTGCCCGATGGCGCGGTGGTGCTGCCGGGGCTGGCGATGGTGACGGCGATGCCCGACGAAGAATGGGAGGCGCTCGGCCCGGACGAAGCGAATGCGCGCGGGGAGCCGACCCACCCGCAATTTCATCTCAAGCAATTGCTCGATGCGATCGGCGTGGCGCGGGGCGAGGTGCAAGTGTGGCGCGCGGGCGGGCGAGCAGCCTCGCCGGCGGTACGCGGGCGGGCAGTGATGCACGCGATGACGGCCGCCGATTTCTCCGAGAAATGGAGCGCACTGCCGCCGCGCGAGCGCCGCCTGACCGGCATCCGCGCTGCCGAACTGGCCGATCCGGCGAGCGAGGCGATGACCATCGCGGTCGCGCTGCGCGAGGCGCTGGAAACGCCCGAACAAACGGCGGCGCTGGTCACGCCCGACCGGGTGCTGGCGGCACGCGTGTCGGCGATCCTCCAGCGGTGGGGGATCGAGGCCAATGACAGCGCCGGTCGCCCGCTCTCGCAGGCCGCGCCGGGGACGCTGCTGCTCGGTATCCTCGCGGCGGCGGCAGAGGGGTTGGCGCCGGTCGCGCTGCTGGCGCTGCTCAAGCATCCTTTGGTCGGCGGGGAAGGGGACGAGCGGCGCGGGTGGCTCGACCGCGTGCGAGGGCTCGATCTTGCCCTGCGCGGGCCGCGACCGGCGGGCGGGCTCGCCGGGCTCGACGAGCATTTTGCAACGAAGGACGAATGGCAGCGGGCGTGGGCGCCATTGCGGGCGAGCGTGGTTGCGCTCGATGGGCTGCTCGACGGGAGCGTCACCGCCGCGACGCTGGCCGCGCGCTTGCGGGAATGCGCGTCTGAGCTGGCGGGGGATGCGGCGTGGCGCGGACCGGCGGGGCGGTTGGCGGGAGAGCTGCTCGCTGAACTCGAAGCAGCGCCCGCTGCGGCCGCTTTGCCGATAACCGCAAGTGACGCCGTTCCGCTCCTGCGCCAGTTACTCGACGAGCGGCCGGTGCGGCCGCCCTATGGCGGGCACCAGCGGATCCAGATCTTCGGCCTGCTCGAAGCGCGATTGCAGCAGGCCGACCTGATGATCCTCGGTGGAATGAACGAGGGGGTGTGGCCGGGCGAGCCGCGCCCCGACCCGTGGCTGGCGCCGCGCATCCGCACCAATCTCGGGCTGCCGACGCTCGATTTCGTCACCGGGCTGGCGGCGCATGACTTTGCCAGCGCATTGGGCGCTCCGCGCGTATTGCTGACCCGGGCGCGGCGGGATGGGCGCTCGCCGACCGTGGCATCGCGATTGTGGTTGCGGCTGCAGGCGATGACCGGCGGTCTGGCACGCGACCATCGTCTGGAGCGACTGGCAGCGGTGATCGATAGCACGCCCGGCCCGCCGCAACCTGTCGCGCGCCCTGCGCCCGTCCCGCCGGTCGAAGCAAGACCGAAGCGGATCGCGGTGACCGATCTCGATCGGCTGCAGGCCGATCCGTTCGCTTTCTATGCCAAGGCGATCCTCCGCCTGCGCCCGCTCGACCCGCTCGACGCCGACCATAGCGCGGCGTGGAAAGGCACGGCGGTACATCGCATTTTGGAGGAGTGGCAGAAGGAGGATGACTGCGACCCGGTTACTTTGTTCGGCCGGGCCGAGGCACTGATCGCCGGTGATGCAATCCACCCGATGTTGCGCGCGCTGTGGCAACCGCGACTGATCGAGGCGATCAAGTGGGTCGCGGGGACCGAGGCCAAATTGCAGTCCGAAGGGCGCCGCCCTCGCGCCGCAGAAGCAAAAGGCGAAACCGATCTTGCCGGGGTGACGCTTTACGGCAAGGCCGACCGGATCGATGTGCTGCCCGGTGGCGGGCTGGGGATCGTCGATTACAAGACCGGCAAGGCGCCGACGCGCAAGGCGGTCGACGAGGGATTTGCGCTGCAGCTCGGCCTGCTGGGGCTGATTGCGCGGGCAGGGGGTTTTGTGGGCGTTGCCGGCGAGCCCGAGCTTCATGAATATTGGTCGCTGGCGAAACATGTCGAGCAATTCGGCAAGCGCAGCGCTCCCGACGACAAGATCGGTGCGACAGAATTCCTCGACCGCGCCGAACGCCAGTTCGCGGCCGCGGCGGCGAAGTGGTTGACAGGAACGGAGCCGTTCATCGCCAAGCTCAATCCGGCCTATGCGCCGTACGAAGATTACGACCAGCTGATGCGGCTCGAGGAATGGTATGGGCGGGAGTGACGTCGCAAGATGACCCTATTGTTGGAAATTCGATTTTGAAATGGGAGCGCCCGAGAGATATTCTCAATCGACTACTGCCGCGTTCGTCAGGTCCCCGACGGCGTGCAACCAGGCATAATCAAAATCGCCGTCACGGTCGGAATAATGCCCGAGACAGGCGAGCCGCGGCTCGTCAACGATAGACACTGTTCGCCGGGTGCAGCAGATGAGGCCGTCGTCAATGAGGGAGTTCCACATGCGGCTCGCATGAACTGGCGTTATTCCAGCGACGTGCGCGATCTGCTCTCGCGTCAAGTGCAAGAAGAACGAGTTCGTAACGGATTCGTCGGCGGATCGCAGACGATGCAAAATATCCATAAGAAGAAAGGCAACGCGCGCTTTAGCAGAATCGTGACCTAAACTTGCCAGCCGGTCGCCAGCGGTAATTCGTTCGGCTTGCGCAAACATGTACATGATAGCTGCGAGCCGCGGCATGTAAAACAGCTCTGCAAGCAGGTGTTTAGGGAAGAATGCAATGACTGCATCGGAAAGGGCTTCGAGATCTTCGGCATAGTGGCGCATCGGTACGCTGGGCATCGCAAGCAGATCGCCAGGAAAATGCAGTCGCCGAACCTGCTGTGACCCGTCGGGGAAACGGCTGCAGCTCATCACCCAGCCCGTCATGAGCACGAACGCATTTTCGGCGAGGTCATACTCCTGGGCAATGGAGTCGCCGCGTCTTACCGAAAAAGGATTTTCTTCGAGCCTCTCAAGGAAGGCGATTTCCGACCGGTCGATGCTGAAGCGTCTCGTCACTCGCTCCGCAAATACGCCCATGACTTGTCTCCGGCGGCACGCTGCCCTGTGGAGAACGTCCGTATGCGCAGTCTGACCCATAACAAATGTTATTAAGGGGGCCAAGGTTGCAGGCGTAGAATGCGAGAGGTCGCGCCGGGCGGCTTGGAAGCAGGAGAATTTTATGAACTCGCCCATGGAAGATGAGATCAAAAACGATCCTCCTGCACACGCTGAGAGCCTGACATCGACAAGGCGCGATCTATTGCACGGAACGATGTTGTTGTCGGCAGCGGCGATTGCCACCCCGCTTGCGACGGCATGCGCCCGTGCCGCGGACCCAGCATCGAAGGCAAATAAGCAGACGGACAAGCAATCGGAAAAATCACTTTATAACCGGCTGGGAGGCATTTTTGCGATCGCTGCAGTCGTGAATTACTTCAGCGACGAAATTATCAAGGATCCGATCGCGGGGGCGCAATCGAGCAACCCGGCGCTTCGTGAATGGCATACGAAGCAGCTCGATCGACTGCCGGGCTTGAAGTTCATGCGCACATTGTGGGTTGCTAATGTGTCGAGCGGTCCGTTCCAATACACCCCTACCCGACCAGGCAGCACGAATCTCGGGCTTGAAGAAGCACATAAGAAACTTAAAATCTCGCCGAAGGAGTTTGATGCCGTGGCGGCGGTGTTGTCGCGTTCACTCGATCATTTTGCCGTGCCTCAAAACGAAAAGACCGAAGTGTTGGCGGCCTTTGCCGCGCATAAGGACGAAGTGACGAAAGGATGGCGGGACGTGCAGTAGGCCAAGGTGGCCACAGCGCATGGCACAGGTGGAGGGGCATCCCCGCTAAGTCTTGGCCTCAGAGAGCGTGCCGAACGTCCGCGTCGGATCAAAAGCGGCTGACGACCAGTCGGCGATTACGATCTTGGTCGCCTCTTGACCTCAATCCGTCGGCGACGGGTTCGGGGGGTCCTTTTTCGGCTTCTTAGCCCGTGACCGGGAGGCGTAGAGCAGTGCAGCGGCGATGGCGGCGGAGCCAATGCCGGCGGCGAACCCGGCCTTGACCAGCGCGGCCTTGCGCTCGCTTTCGTCCTTGTCGGCCATGCGTGTCACTCTCCTGTATCTGCCGTCTTCCTAGGGGTTCGCAGCGGGCAGGGGAAGTTGCTATCAAGCGGGGATGGCCCGTCGCTTCAAACCGCTTCCCCATCTTCAAGGCGATCAGGCGAGGGCGGCGGATCCGGTCGCTCATGCCGCGCTGTCGGCGTCGGCGGGGACCGGCAAGACGCAGGTGCTGACGGCGCGGGTGCTGCGCCTGCTGCTGCAGGGGGTCAGCCCCGGCGCGATTCTGTGCCTGACCTTCACCAAGTCGGGCGCGGCGGAAATGGCCAATCGCATCGGCGACCGGCTGGCGAACTGGGTGCGGCTACCCGACAATCTGCTGGCGCACGAGTTGTTCGCGTTGGGCGAGGACGACCGCAGTCCGCCGGCACTGCAGCGTGCGCGGCGGCTGTTTGCGCGGGTGCTGGAAAGTCCGGGCGGGCTGCGTATCCAGACAATCCATGCCTTTGCGCAGACCCTGCTCGCATCGTTTCCGGCCGAAGCGGGGATCGCGCCGGGGTTTCAGCCGATCGAGGGGCGAGCGGAGCAGGAGCTGGCGCGCAACACGCTTGCCGACCTGCTGGCGCGAGCCGAGGCGGGGGGCGACACCGGGCTGACCGCCGATGTCGCGACGCTGTCGATGCGGCTCGGCGAGGAAGAGGCGGTGTCCTATCTGATGCGCTGTGCCCATTCCGGTGATGCGATCAACGCGATCGGCGATCCGGGGTCGGTCGAGGCGGCGCTGCGGGCGGTGGTCGGACTGCCTGAGGGTGATATCGAGGCGCATATCGTCGAGCGGTGCGCCGATGGGGCCTTCGACCGGCTGCTGTTCCAGCGACTGGTGGTAGCGAACCGGGCGTGGGGGACGGCGACTGGCGATAAGATCGTCGGTAATCTGACGGGGTGGCTAGCACTCGATGCCAACAGACGCGCGCAACAGCTTGAGGAAATTGCCAATGGGGTCATCACCAAGGCAGGCGAGCCGTGCGTTGCGAAGGCGAAGCAGATTGCCGCCGAGCCCGACTATTGCGACCTTGCCGTGCAATTTGGCGAGTGGCACGCGGGCCTGCTGGCAATACGCAGCGCGGCGAAGCTGGTCGCGATTCAGGCAGCGGGCTTGCGTGCCGGGGCGGCGTTCGCGACCGCCTATACCGCCGCCAAGCGAGCTGCCGGCGTCGCCGATTTCGACGATCTGATCGCCTGGACTCGGGAGCTGTTCAAGCAGCAGGGGATGGGCGAATGGGTCCGCTACAAGCTCGACCGGCGGACTGACCATGTGCTGGTCGACGAGGCGCAGGACACCAATGCTCAGCAATGGGCGATCGTCGAGGCGCTGATCGGCGAGTTTTTCGCCGGGGGGAGCGAGGCCGAGCGGCGCTGGCGAACCCTGTTCATGGTCGGTGATTTCAAGCAGGCGATCTTCGGTTTTCAGGGGACTGATCCAGCTGAATTCAACACGATGCGGGCCAGTGTGAGGAACCGAGCGCAACTGCTGATCGAGGCCGAGGACGAGGCCGATACGGGCGGCCCGCGGCTGGCGCGCGAGTTTCGCGACCTGTCGATCGACGCCAGCTTCCGCTCCGCCCCGGCGATCCTCGACACGGTCGATGCGCTGATCCGCGAGGTCGGGTATGCCGAGATGGGCCTGCCCGAGCGGCCCGGTGCTCATCGCGCGGTTTACGACGCTTGGCCGGGGCGGGTTGAGCATTGGCCGGCGTTCGTCCCGCCCGAGCCCGACGAGGAGGATGGTGAGGAGGGCTGGCTGACCGAGAAGGACCGGCTCTACGCGACCCGGCTGGCGGAGGAGGTGCGCGCGCTGCTGGCCGAGGCGCCGATCCTGTCGTCGACCAAGCGGCCGCTGTGCGCGGGTGACGTGATGATCCTGGTGCGCAGTCGCAAGGAATTGGCCTCGCTGCTGGTGGCGCGGCTGTTCAGCGCGGGGGTGCCGGTGGCGGGGATCGACCGGCTGCATCTGCACAAGCCGCTGGCGGTGCGCGACCTGATCGCGGCGATCGGGTTCGCGGTGCAGCCGCTGGATGATTTGAATCTGGCCGGGCTGCTGGTGTCGCCGCTGATGGGGTGGGACCAGGATCAACTTTATGCGCTCGCCCAGCCGCGCGGGAAGATGAAGTCGCTGTGGAGCGCGTTGCAGGACGCGGCGAAGGAGGATCCGTTCGCGACGGATACGGTCGAGCAATTGCTGGCCCTGCTGGCGATGGCCGATTTTGTCACGCCGGCGCGGTTCCTCGAGACGATTTTATCGGGGGCGCTCGACGGACGGCGCAAGCTGCTCCACCGGCTGGGCGAGGCGGCGCGCGATCCGATCGACGAATTGCTCGCGGCGGCGCTGGAGTTTGAGCGCAGCGAGATTGCCTCGCTCGACCGCTTCCTCGCCTGGTTCGAACGCGGCGAGGTCGAGATCAAGCGCGACACCGCCGCGCCGACCAATGCGGTGCGGGTGATGACGGTCCATGCGGCCAAAGGCCTGGAGGCACCGGTGGTGATTCTGGCCGATGCGACCGCCGATCCGGCGCAGATGGGCGGATCGCGCGGGTTCGACCTGCCGATCGGGGACGCCAAGGTGCCGCTGGTCCGCCCGCGCAAGGCAGAACTGTTCGGGCCGTTCGGGCAGATTGCCGAGGACGACAAGGTCCGCGAGCTGCAGGAGCATTGGCGCTTGCTCTATGTCGCGGCGACGCGGGCCAAGGAGCGGCTGGTCATCGCCGGGGTCATGCCGCGCGGCGCGCTGGCGGAGAATAGCTGGCACACGCGGGTCGCGCGGGCATTGAGTGGGCTGGGCGCGGCGCCGGATGAGCAGGGGCGGCTGGTGTGGACCGGGAGCGTCGCGGGGCGGAGCGTGGTGGCCAAGGCGGCGAGCATGCCGCTGCCCCCGCCGCCACTGCCCGACTGGCTCCATCGCGCCGCCCCGCCGGAGCCGCGCCCACCGCGCCCGCTCGCGCCCAGTTCGCTCGGCGAGGATCGCGATGTGTCGGCACCGCCGTCACCGGTGCAGGTCGCGGCGGCGCGGCGGGGGACCTTGCTGCACGCGCTGTTCGAGCGGTTGCCGGGGGTTGCGGTCGAGGATCGGCGGGCGGCGGCGCTGGCCTGGCTCGAACGCAACGGGGTCGAGGCGGGCGTGCGCGAGGAGATTGCCGCCGCCGCGCTCGCGGTGATCGAGGAGCCGCTGTTCGCCGACTTGTTCGGCGTGACCGCGCTGGCCGAAGCGCCGATCGCAGCGACGCTGGCCGATGGGCGGGTGATTGCCGGTACGGTCGATCGGCTGTGCGTCGGCGATGACGTGATCCGCGTGGTCGACTTCAAGACCGGCCGCCACGCTCCGGCGAGCCTGGCCGAAGTGCCGCCGGCGCACGTCGCGCAGATGGCGGCATATAGCGCGGCGCTGGGCGTGATCTTTCCCGACCGCGTTATCGAGGCGGCGTTGCTCTACACCTCGGCCCCGCGCCTGATCTCTCTGGAAGGTTGAGCGGGGCGCAATCCATCCCCATATGCGGGTCAACGCAGATTCGGAGAATGAACATGGGCACCAAGGCCGTCACCGACCAGAGTTTCGCCACCGACGTATTGCAGTCGTCGACCCCCGTGCTGGTCGATTTCTGGGCGGAATGGTGCGGGCCGTGCCGGATGATCGCCCCGGCGCTGGAGGAAATCTCGGGCGCGCTTGGCGACAAGCTGCAGATCGTCAAGATCAATATCGACGAGAATCCCGAGACGCCGGGCAAATATGGCGTGCGCGGCATCCCGACGATGCTTCTGTTCAAGAATGGCGAAGCAGTCGCAACCAAGGTCGGCGCGGCGCCGCGCAGCCAGATCCAGCAGTGGATCGAGGCGCAGCTCTGAAGCGTGGCGGGGTCTGCCCCGTCAATTGACTAGTAACACCCCCAACCCTACATCGCGCGCCATGTATCGCCCCCTTGCGGGTGAGCGCTTTGCCGCGCCCATGACGGGGCAGCGGCCTGAAGGAAGTTCGATGTTTTCCGCGATTGCCAAGTCCATTTTCGGGTCGTCCAACGACCGCTACGTGCGCGGCCTCGGCAAATATGTCGATGCGATCAACGCCTATGAGCCGCTGTTCTCGGAGATGCCGGACGAGCAGTTGCAGGCCCAGACCGGCCGCCTGCGCGAGCGACTGGCGAATGGCGAGACCCTCGACGACCTGCTGCCCGAAGCGTTCGCGACGGTGCGCGAGGCAGCCAAGCGGGCGCTCGGCCAGCGCCATTACGATGTCCAGCTGATCGGCGGAATCACGCTCCATCGTGGCGAAATCGCCGAGATGCGGACGGGCGAGGGCAAGACGCTGGTCGCGACACTCGCAGTCTATCTCAACGCTTTGCCCGGCACCGGCGTGCATGTCGTCACCGTTAACGATTATCTGGCGTCGCGCGATGCCGAGTGGAGGGGGCAGATCTATCGCTTCCTCGGCCTGAGCGTCGGCGTGATCGTGCCGAACCTGACCGACCAGGAGCGCAAGGACGCGTACAACAGCGATATCACCTATGCGACCAACAACGAGCTCGGTTTCGATTATCTGCGCGATAATATGAAGTACAGCCGCGACCAGATGGTCCAGCGGCCGTTCAATTTCGCGATCGTCGACGAGGTGGATTCGATCCTGATCGATGAGGCGCGCACGCCGCTGATCATCTCCGGTCCGACCGACGACAAGTCCGAACTCTACATGAGCACCGACGCGATCGTGAAAACCTTCGTCGACAGCGATTATGAGCTCGACGAGAAGCAGAAGAGCATCGTGCTGACCGAGGAAGGTACCGAGAAGGCCGAGCGGATGCTGGAGGCGCAGGGCCTGATCGAGGGGGCCAACCTCTACGACATCAGCAACACGCAGGTGGTCCACCACCTCAACCAGGCGCTCAAGGCCAACAAGATGTTCAAGCGAGACATCGACTATATCGTCAAGGACGAGAAGGTCATCATCATCGACGAGTTCACCGGCCGGATGATGGACGGGCGGCGCTGGTCGGACGGGCTTCACCAGGCGGTCGAGGCCAAGGAAGGCGTGGCGATCGAACCAGAAAACCAGACCCTCGCGTCGATCACCTTCCAGAATTATTTCCGCATGTACCCCAAGCTGTCGGGAATGACCGGCACCGCGCTGACCGAGGCGCCCGAATTCTTTGATATCTACAAAATGAACGTCGTGTCGATCCCGACCAATGTCGATGTTCAGCGGGTCGACGAGGACGACGAATTCTACAAGAATATCACCGACAAGTTCGCCGCTATCGCCGACGAAATCGC
>NZ_JANMWY010000176.1:0-6598 GCF_031380695.1 Sphingomonas sp.
ACTGGCCGAAGCCGAGGGAGCGGTAAGCGCCGTCGACGTGTTTACGACACGGCCCGACACGATTTTCGGGGCGAGCTTCGTCGCGATTTCAGCGGGGCATCCGCTGGCCGCGCTGGTTGCGGCGCGCGATCCTGCGGCACAGGCGTTCATCGACGAGTGTCGCACCGGTGGGACCACTGCTGCCGAAATCGAAACGGCGGAAAAGCGCGGTTACGATTGCGGTATCGAGGCAATCCACCCGTTCGATTCCTCACGGCGCCTGCCGGTGTGGATCGCGAATTTCGTGCTGATGGACTATGGCACGGGCGCGCTGTTCGGCGTGCCGGCGCATGACGAGCGCGATTTTGCTTTTGCGAATAAATATCATTTGCCGGTGCGCCGAGTCGTCGCGGGGACGGTTGACGGAGCGTACGATCCTGTGGTCGAAGCCGAAACGGGCGGCGGCGTCGCGGTTAATTCGGGCTTCGTCAACGGGATGACGACAGACGAGGCCAAGGCCGCGGTCATCGGGCGCGCCGAGCAGGCCGGATGGGGCGAGGGGACGGTGCAGTATCGCCTGCGCGACTGGGGGGTGTCACGCCAGCGCTACTGGGGGACGCCGATCCCGATCATCCATTGTGCGATCTGCGGGCCGGTCGCTGTGCCGCGCGAGCAATTGCCAGTCATCCTGCCCGAGGATGTGACGTTCGATGTGCCGGGCAATCCGCTCGACCGCCACCCGACTTGGCGTCATGCCGTCTGCCCCCGGTGCGACGGCGAGGCGCGACGCGAGACCGACACGCTCGACACGTTCGTCGATTCCTCTTGGTATTTCATTCGCTTCGCCAGCCAACCGGGCAACGCGCCGTTCGACCGGGCGGAGGTCGAGCAGTGGTTGCCGGTGGCGCAATATATCGGCGGGGTCGAGCATGCGATCCTGCACTTGCTCTATGCGCGCTTCTGGACCCGGGCGCTTCGGCATATCGGCAAGATCGACATCGCCGAGCCGTTCAAGGGGCTGTTCACCCAGGGGATGGTGACGCACGAGACGTACAAGTCACTCGACGGGCGCTGGCTGGCACCGGACGAGATCAGGCTGGGCGAGGGCGGGGCGATGATCGAGCTGGCGACCGGCAGCGGCGTCGAGCGTGGTCGCGTCGAGAAAATGTCTAAGTCGAAAAAGAACACCATCGACCCGGCCCCGATCGTCGGTCGCTATGGTGCGGACGCGGTGCGCTGGTTCATGCTGTCGGATTCGCCGCCCGAGCGGGACTTGGAATGGTCTGAAGCGAGCATCGAGGGCGCAGCGCGATTCGTGCAGCGTGTGTGGCGTTTAGTCGCGAGGGTCGGCGGTGGCGTGGGCTCCGATCTGGCGGTCGACAAAAGACTGCACCGTTCGATCGCGGCGGTCGGTTCGGCGATCGAAGGGCTGCAGTTCAACAAGGCGGTGGCGGCGGCGTACGAATTGGTGGGTGCTCTGGAGAAGGCCCCGCCGTCGGCCAGCAGGGATGCGGCGGTTCGCACGCTGGTGCGGCTGGTTTCACCGATGGCGCCGCATCTGGCCGAGGAAGCTTGGGCCGAAATGGGCGAGGCGGGAATGGTCGCGAACGCTGCCTGGCCGGCCCATGACCCGGCGCTGCTGGTCGACGACGAGATGACGATCGCGGTTCAGGTCAACGGCAAGCTGCGCGATACGATCATTGTCGCGCGCGGGCTAGATCGGGCCGCAATCGAGGCCCTTGCGCTGGCGTCAGACAAGGTCGCCCGGCAGCTGGATGGGGCAAGCCCGCGCCAAGTGATTGTGGTCCCTGACCGACTGGTTAATATCGTCGCATGAAGCGCATTATTGTTCCCCTGTTAGCCGCTATGATCCTAGCTGGCTGTCGCCTCCATCCGCTCTACGCAGGCGGCGAATCGAGCGCGGTTGCGACTGGGTTCCGCTCAGTCGAAGTTGGGCCGATCCCGCTGCGTACGGGCTGGCTGACGCGCAATGCACTCGTCGACCGGATGGGCGGCGAGCATCCGGGAGGCGCATATCGCCTTGAGGTCGAGCTGAACGACAATGTCACCGGCTTCGGCATCCGCGGCGACAGCGCGACAACGCGCGAGCGGCGGACACTGCGCGCACGCTATCGACTGGTCGAGCGGGCGAGCGGGGCAGTGATGCTCGACGCCAGTGCCGGGTCCGACGCCGGGATCGACGTCGTCAGTTCTGAATATGCGACCGTTGCCGCCGAGCAGACCGCTGCCGAACGGCTGAGCGGGCAGGTCGCCGATCAGATCGTCGCGCGCATTGCCCGCTACATGTCGGCTCCGCGCACGCCGTGAAGGCGAACAAGGCGACGCTGGGCCGTGCGCTCGATCAGCCCGATCCGGCAGTTCGCTTTTACTTGTTCCACGGCGACAATGATGGCGGTTCGCGCGCGCTGGCGGAGCGTTTGCTGAACGGTCTAAACGCCGAGAAGGCGAGGTTGAGCGAGGCGGCGGTCAAGGGTGATCCAGGCTTGCTGGCCGATGAGGCTGGCGCAATGGCGATGTTCGGCGGGCGGCGAGCGCTGTGGATCGAACCGGCCGGAGAAGAGATCGGTGTTGCGATTGATTCACTGTTGCAATTGCCGGTGGTCGAGAGCCCGACGATCGTTATTTCCGGGAGTCTGCGCAAGACCAGTGCGCTGCTTAGAATGGCCGAAGGTCATCTGCTGGCGTTGAGCCATGTCTCCTATCCGCTCGAGGCGCGCGAGGCTGACCGGCGGGTGGTCGAACTCGGCCGGGCCGAGGGGCTGCGGATGGCGGGCGATGTTGCGAGCCGGGTTGCAGAGCGCGCTGGCAATAACGAAGCGATCATCGCGGGCGAACTGTGCAAATATGCGCTCTTCCTGGGAGCGAGGTCCGAGACCCCACGCGAACTCGACCATGCGACCGTCGACGCGCTCGGTGCCGACTGCGGCGAGGGGAATTGGCACGATATCGGGGACCTGGCGCTCGACGGGCGGATCGACCAGCTCGCCCGCAAATATCAGCACCTCTCGCCCGGCGCGCCCGAAATCGTGCCGATCGTCCGCTCGCTCCAGCGCCGCTTGCTTCAACTGGCGCCGTTGCGGGCCCGCATCGAGGGCGGCGAGCGGGTCGACAGCGTCATGGCGTCAATGGGCAAGTCCGTGTTCTGGAAGGATAAGCCGCTGATGCAACGGCTGCTGTCACAATGGAGTGCAGCGCAACTGGCCCAGGCCGGCGAGCGCGTCGCGCGCCTCGAGCGGGAATTGATGCTGTCGCCGGTGCCGGGCGACGCGGCGCTGGGTGAAGAGTTGTTGGCGATCGCGCGCGCGGGGCGCCGCTAAATAGGTTCGCCGGACAGGCGCTGGCAGACCATGTCGAGCTGATCGAGCGTCGAATAGGACAGGTGGACCGTTCCGCCGCTGCCCGAGTGGGCGATCTTGACCTTCAGGCCGAGCATGTCGCCCAATTGCCGCTCTAGCGCGAGCAGATCGGTGTCGACAGCGCGTTCGCTCTTCGGCTCGCCACTGCCACCCGGTCGCGACGGCTTCGACGCACGGGCGCGATCTTCGGCCTGGCGCACGGTCAGGCCTCCGGCGATTATTTCCCGCGCGATCCCAACCGGGTCCGATGCTCCAATCAGGGCGCGAGCATGGCCCATGCTGATCTCGCCGCGAACGAGCATGGCCCGTACCTCTTCAGGTAAATCCAGTAGTCTCAACAAGTTGGCGATATGGCTGCGCGACTTTGAGACCAAGCCCGACAATTGCTCCTGGGTCAGGCCGTGCCGGTCGATCAACTTGCGATAGGCGTCCGCCTCCTCGACTGCGTTGAGATCCTCACGTTGGATATTCTCGATCAGCGCGACCTCGGCCGACTTGGCGTCGTCGGCCTGCTTGATTAACGCCGGGATATGATGGAGCTGCGCTCGCTGTGCCGCACGCCAGCGGCGTTCGCCGGCGATGAGCTGATAGCCGCCATCAACTTCACGCACGAGGATCGGCGAGATGACGCCATGAACCCGGATCGAGGCAGTAAGCTCGTCGAGCGCGGCTTCGTCGAAAAGCGCGCGCGGCTGCTGCGGGTTGGGGTAAATCCGAGCGATTTCGATGTCGCGAACACTTCCTGTTGCCTCAGCGCCGTCCTGCAAATCAGGTCGCGGCGCGTCACCCATAAGCGCGGATAGCCCGCGGCCGAGGCCGGGACGCCGGCTCACGCTGCCTGCTCCGCTACGGGACGCTGGAGCCGCGCCAGCATCTCGCGGGCAAGGCGGATGTAGGCTTCCGATCCGGGACATTTAAGGTCGTAGATAAGAGCGGGCAGGCCGTGGCTCGGCGCCTCGGACAGGCGGACATTCCGCGGCACGACCGTGTCGAACACTGCGCCACCAAGGCAGGCACGCACATCATCCGCCACAGCTTGGGACAGATTGTTCCGACGATCAAACATCGTCAGCGCAACGCCGAGGATCGAGAGCGACGGATTGAATGACACTCTAATGCGCTCGACGGTCTGCAAAAGCTGACTCAGGCCTTCTAACGCAAAAAATTCACATTGGAGTGGGACGAGCAGCTGGTTAGCCGACACCAAGGCGTTGACTGTTAGCAGCCCGAGTGAGGGCGGGCAGTCGATCAGACATATGTCCCAACGCCCCGACGCGACGGCGTCGAACGCGCGCTTGAGCCTATCTGTGCGATGGTCAAGGCCGACCAACTCGACCTCCGCCCCTGACAGGTCGACCGTTGCCGGGAGCAGATCAAGCAGCGGAACCTTGGTACTGATGACAGCATCCGCGATGGCCGCGTGGCCAAGCACCACGTCATAGGTGGACCGATACCGCGCAGAAGGGGGTACGCCTAGTCCGGTCGATGCGTTGCCTTGGGGATCAAGGTCGGCGAGCAGCACTTTCCAGCCAATCGCCGCAAGAGCCGTGGCTAGATTGATTGCGGTAGTGGTCTTGCCCACACCGCCCTTCTGGTTCGCCACTGCTATGCGGATCATTGCTTCCCCCACGGACGCACGCCTTTGGCGACAAGGATCGATGCCTGATCATCGGTTCGGCTCGGTTCCAGACGGAAGTCACCTTGCCACGCCAAGCGGACTTCATCCAGTTCCTTCTGCGCGTTCCGGCCTTTCGGGAGGAGCCAGATGGTGTCGGAGTGGGACAGGTGCAGGGTCATGCGAAGGATCTGGGTCGCGGAGGCGACGGCGCGAGCCGTGATAACGGCATATCGGCCCTCCACCTTGGACGGCTTGCCCTGGACCAGCGTGACTAGGTCGAGACCCAGTTTGATCGAAACAGCGGTGAGAAACCGAATGCGGAGGCGACGCGGCTCAACCAGCGTGGTCTCGGTGCCGGTCAGGATCGCCGTAACAACTCCGGGGAGGCCAGCGCCAGAACCAATGTCGATCCAGTTGCCTGCTTTCTGATGAGCGACGAGCTGGGCGGAGTCGAGAATATGCCTCTCCCAGATATTGGAAACCGACGCGGACGAGATCAAGTTCTGCTCTAGGTTAGCTTCGACGATCAAAGCAACATAGGCCTCCAGCTTTTCGAATGTTTCACGTGGAACATCTCGGCCTGCCACTGTCGACAGGAGGTCGATCATGCGGCTTGTCGAACGAGGGCGAAGTGGAGCGCGGTGAGTGCGGCGGGGGTAATCCCGTCGATTCGCGATGCCTGCTCCAATGTCTCAGGCAACGCCGCACTCAGCCGTTCGATCATCTCAATGGAAAGACCCGGAATCAAGGCAAAGTCGAAGGCCTTTGGCACGATGGTGTGCCGATCACCTTGAAGTGCTGCCCACTCCGCCCGCTGGCGCTCGAGATACGGGGTGTATTCGACATCGTTCATCGCTTCCTTAGCGGCAGGACTATGACCGATCCTTTTCGCGACGGAAGACCGGCGTTCAGGACGTGCAAGCCATTCTCGCAGTGAGCGGCGCTCCAATGACCCATTTGGACTCAGTTCGTTTTCGGCAACTCGCTCGTCGAGTTTGGCAACGACGTCAGCATAGCCAATCGAATGGTGTTCGATTTGCTTTCGCCGATCATTGCTGATGCACCCAGCCGCGAGCGCGTCGCTGCCCAGTCGCGTGGTGGCGTTGTCGGCCCGCAGGTGCAGGCGGAACTCCGCACGCGCGGTCATCATCCGATAAGGCTCTGTGACCCCCTGCAGGGTCAGATCATCGATCATGACACCGATATAGCTGCTCGCGCGGTCAAATCGTACTGGCGACAAGTCACGCCCGTGAGTGGCGGCGTTGAGGCCTGCGACGAGACCCTGGCCTGCCGCTTCCTCATATCCGGTCGTGCCGTTGATCTGGCCCGCAAGGAAAAGTCCCGCGATGTCGCGCCGTTCGAGGCTGGGACCCAGCATGCGTGGATCGAGAGTAGCATATTCGACGGCGTAGCCAGGAGCGACAATCACCGCTCGTTCGAGGCCGCAGATAGTCTTCATGAACGCCGACTGGACGTCCGTCGGCAAGGAGGTTGACAGTCCATTCGGATAGACAAGCGCGGTGTCCAGGCCCTCCGGTTCGAGAAATATCTGATGGCCATCGCGATCGCTGAAACGCTTGATCTTGTCTTCGATCGACGGGCAGTAGCGCGGACCGCGGCCCTC
>NZ_JANMWY010000238.1:0-4892 GCF_031380695.1 Sphingomonas sp.
GTCACCAGCCATTCGCCGTTCGCCTTCCGGCTGATCGCTGTCACGGCCGTATTGCGATAAATCTCGGCCCCGCGCTTGCGCGCCCCCTTGGCCAGCGCCTGGCTGAGGTCGGCCGGCTGGATATAACCGTCGGCCCGATGCCGGATCGCACCGAGAATACCCTCGGTGCTGCACAGCGGCCAGGCCTCGGCGAGCTGCTCCGGGGTCAGGAAATCGACGTCCACGCCGATCGTCTTCGCGATCCCGGCGTAATAATGATATTCGTCCATCCGGTCACGCGTGCGGGCAAGGCGGATGTTTGATACGTTCGAAAAGCCGACGTTGAGCTCGGTTCGGCCTCGAGCGTCGGATAGAAGCCAACCGAATATTTATGAAGCTGGCCGACTGCATAGCTCAGGTTGAACAGCGGCAGCAGGCCCGCGGCATGCCAGGTCGACCCTGACGTCAGCTCCTTGCGCTCGACCAGGACGACGTCCGACCAGCCCATCCGGGCGAGGTGGTAGAGCGTGCTGATGCCGACCACACCGCCACCAATGACGACGACCCGCGCCGATGACTTCATGGTCCGCCCCTCTGCTGCTTGGCCACCGCGGACACGCCCCAGGGCAGCGCCAGTTACTATCGCAACCATCGCTTCGCTACCCATAGAAAAATTGCATGCGGTCGTCCACAAAGCGAAGGTGTCAGCCGTTGGGCAATATTAGCGTGATGATCAGCCAAAGCCAGTCGTGAAGGAGCGGGCGCGGTCACGCCCGGCCCTCAATAAACGGCTTGTCGGCAGCCCGGCGATGGCCGATCTTCCCCCAACTAACCCGGAGTATAGCATGGCCACGAACAGTCCATCCCTCGATGCCCTGTGGATGCCGTTCACAGCCAATCGCCAGTTCAAAGCGGCGCCGCGCATGCTCGTCGAGGCGCACGGCATGTTCTATCGATCGGACGATGATCGCCAGATCCTTGACGGCACTGCCGGGCTGTGGTGCGTCAACGCCGGTCATGGCCGTCCCGAGATTGCCGACGCGGTGGGCGCGCAGCTGCACACGATGGACTATGCCCCGCCATTCCAGATCGGCCACCCGCTTGCCTTCGAGTTTGCCAATCGCCTCGCCGAGATCGCGCCCGCCGGGCTCGACCGCATATTTTTCACCGGGTCGGGATCGGAATCGGTCGATACCGCGCTCAAGATCGCGCTCGCCTATCAGCGCGCGATCGGCCAGGGCACGCGGACCCGCTTCATCGGCCGCGAGCGCGGCTATCATGGTGTCGGCTTCGGCGGCATTTCCATCGGCGGGATCGTCAACAACCGCCGCGTCTTCACCAGCCTGCCCGGGGTCGACCATCTTCGCCATACGCACGACCTCGCGCGCAACGCCTACAGTCCCGAATTGCCCGAGCATGGCGCCGAACTCGCCGACGACCTCGAGCGACTGGTCCAGCTGCATGGCGCCGAAACCATCGCCGCAGTGATCGTCGAGCCCGTCGCCGGATCGACCGGGGTGCTACTGCCGCCCAAGAACTACCTCGGCCGGCTGCGCGACATCGCCACCCGCCATGGCATCCTGCTCATTTTCGACGAGGTCATTACTGGTTTCGGCCGCCTCGGCGCCCCATTCGCGGCGGATTTTTTCGGAGTCACGCCCGACCTCATCACCGCCGCCAAGGGATTGACCAACGGGGCCGTTCCGATGGGCGTGGTGCTGTGCGGACGGCACGTCCACGATGCGATCGTCGCCGGTCCCGAGCCGCTGATCGAGCTGTTCCACGGCTATACTTACTCGGGCCACCCGGTCGCCTGTGCGGCGGGCATCGCGACGCTCGACGTCTACCGCCGCGAAGGCCTGTTGACCCGTGCCGCGACCCTGTCCGGCACTTGGCGCGAGGCACTCCATTCGCTCAACGGCGAACCGCACGTCATCGATGTCCGAACGATCGGGCTGGTCGCGGGCGTCGAACTCAGCGCCCGCGCCGGTGCGCCGGGGAGCCGGGGCTACGACGTCTTCACACGCTGCTTCTCCAAGGGCCTGCTGATCCGCGTGACCGGCGACATCGTCGCTTTGTCCCCGCCGCTGATCATTACCGAAGACGAAATCGGGCGCATAATCGAGTCGATCCGGGGCGTTCTCAACGAAGTCGATTAATACGTCGTTCTAGGAATATGACGCTCGTGCCTCGTTAAGTGCGTTAGCCCGACGTATTGCAAGATCAGCCGGCTCGAATGCCGCAGCCAGGTCGCCGAGCCTTGTCCATGCTCGGCGCAGTCGCGCGACGATCGCGGCGGCTATTATGCCCGGCAGAATCGGCGCATGCGCTATTTCCACGACAAACTCGACCGCTAACGTCGATCGGATTTCGCCCCACGCCGAATAGCGCTCGATTTCATGCGCCGACCCGTTACGACGGATCTTAACTGCCCTAAGGGACTTCCGATGCTCGACACGCGCGCCGTATATCACGAGGAACAGAATCAGTATCGCGACCTTGTCCGCCAGGTCCTAGCGAAGGAAATGCTGCCATTCCTCGGCGAGCAGGAGCATGACGGGATCGTCGGCAAGGGCATCTGCCGCAAGTTCGGCGCGGCGGGGATGCTGTGCCCGACAGTGCCAGAGGAATATGACGGCCCGGGGCTCGATTTCCGCTACAATGCGGTGGTCAACGAAGAGGTGTCCTACGCCGGTTCTTCGGCCGGTTTCACCCTCCAAAGTGACATCGTCGCCGAATATCTCGTCGCCTATGGTTCGGAGGAGCAGAAGCTGACCGATGTTCCGCGGATGGCGTCGGGCGACCTCGTCACCGCGATTTACGGCGGCGCCGGCTATATGAACGAATATATGATCGCCCGGCCGTGGCGCGATTCGCGGATCACGCGGATCTTCGGCGGTACGTCGAAGATCATGAAGAAAGTCATCGCGCGCTCGATTTGACGCGCGTCAACGTCACGGAGATTATCATGGCCGAAGCCTATATCGTCGAAGCCCGCCGCACCGCCGGCGGACGCCGCAACGGCAAACTCGCCGGCTGGCATCCCAGCGACCTCGCCGGAGCGGTCCTGACCGACCTCGTCACCCGCACCGGTATCGACCCGGCGGCGGTCGAGGACGTGATTATGGGCTGCGTTAGCCAGGCGGGCGAACAATCGGGGCATATCGGCCGCAACGCCGTGCTGTCCTCGATCCTGCCCCACAGCGTCCCGGCGGTGTCGATCGACCGCCAGTGCGGAAGCTCGCAGCAAGCGATCCAGTTCGCCGCCCAGGCAGTCATGTCGGGCACGCAGGACGTGGTGATCGCCGCCGGCGTCGAAAGCATGACTCGCGTGCCGATGTTTTCGCCGACGCTCGGCGTCAATCCCTATAGCAAGAAGGTCCAGGACCGGTACGGCGTCGAGAGCTTCAGCCAGTTCGTTGGGGCGGCGATGATCGCCGAAAAATATGGCTATGACCGTGCGACGCTCGATGCCTATGCGCTAAAGAGCCACCAGCGCGCGGTTGCGGCAACCGAGACCGGCGCCTTCGACCAAGAGATCGTGCCGATCGAAATCGACACGCCTGATGGCAAGGCATGGCATGTCGTCGACGAGGGGATCCGCTTCGACGCGACGCTCGAGTCGATCGGTTCGGTTCGCCTGCTCCTGGATGGCGGCGTCATCAGCGCCGCCAACGCCAGCCAGATTTGCGACGGGGCCAGCGCCGTCATGATCGTTTCGGAAGCTGCACTGAAAGAGCATGGCCTCACCCCACTGGCGCGAATCCACAATCTGACGGTTACCGCAGGCGACCCGGTGGTCATGCTCGAGGAGCCGCTGTTCGCGACCGCCAAGGCGCTGTCACGGGTCGGGATGCACATTGGCGAGATCGACCTGTACGAAGTCAACGAGGCGTTTGCGCCGGTGCCGCTGGCATGGCTCAGTCATACGGGTGCCGATCCCGACCGGCTCAACGTCAACGGCGGCGCGATCGCCCTCGGTCACCCGCTCGGCGCATCGGGAACCAAGCTGATGGCGACGCTGATCCATTCGCTGCGCAAGCGCGGCAAGCGCTATGGGTTGCAGACGATGTGCGAGGGCGGCGGAATCGCCAACGTCACGATCGTCGAGGCCTTATAGCGGCGGTAAACAGCAGCGGCGCTTTCGCGGAATGCCCTCACGCGCTCGCGCAAATCAGCGGTGAGGGCGGCGGCGTCCCGCAGGTCGCGTTCGTCGACGCTCGCCTTCCTCGCCATGGTCAGGCAGCGCGGCCGAGCGCAGCAAAGCGGGCGAGATGATGATCCTCGTCGCCGAGCTGGTGGTTGATCATCACGAGCCGTTTGGCAAAATGGGTCATCGCCAGCTCCCACGTCATGCCGATTCCGCCGTGCAGCTGGATCGCTTCCTCGGCGACGAGAATGCCGGTCGCACCGATGGTATATTTACTGCCCGACAGCGTCCGTTCGCGCCCTTCGAGCGGCCCGTCCATCGCTGCGGCGGCGTTGATTACGGCCGATCGCGCCTGCTCGATCTCGATCAAGAGCGACGCCATCCGGTGCTGAAGCGCCTGATTGCGGCCGATCGGTTCGCCGAACTGGACCCGGGTGCGCAGATAATCGAGAGTCATGTCACGCACGACGTCCATCGCCCCCAGCGCCTCGGCGCACAGCGCGACCAGCCCGGCGGCGTTCGCCTCTGCGATCAGCGCCGCCCCCTTGCCCTCTCTGCCAACCAGTGCGTTCGCCGGTAGCCGAATCCGGTCGAACGAGAGCTTCGCCGCGCGTCCACCATCGACACAGGGGTAGCCCCGGACGGAGAGACCTTCGGCACCGGCAGGCACGAGGAACAGCGAAATCCCATCCGCCTCATCGACCGCTCCCGATGTCCGCACCGACACGAGCAGGGCCGACGCCCCCTCAGCGTCGCGGATGAC
>NZ_JANMWY010000241.1:0-2610 GCF_031380695.1 Sphingomonas sp.
AGCAGCACCGGGAACAGCGGCCCGATGAGGAACAGCAGGAAGGTGCGGCGGAACACCGTGGCGACGAAATCGCGGCGGGCGATGACGAAGGCGGCGCGCAAGGTCTCGGGAAGTCTCACGCCGCCTCCTCGACCGGGGTCGCCTGGCCCATCGCCTCGGCCGCCGCCTCACCGGCGATGGCGACGAAGGCGTCGTGCAGCCCGGGCCGCTCGATCGCCAGCGTCTCGATCCCCGCGTTGCCGTCGAGCAGCGCGCGCAGCAGCGGTTCCGGCCCGCCTGGCGGCAGTTCGAACGTCCATTCGCCGCCGTCCCGACGGGCGCCCGCCGGGATTGCGGACCGCCATGGACCATCGCTCGCCCGCGTTCGCAGCCGGACGATCGGACGGAGGCGGTCACGCGCCTCGTCGACCAGCCCTTCGAACGCGACCTTGCCTTCGGCGATGATCGCCACCCGCTCGCACAATCGCTCGGCGTGGGCGATGACATGGGTCGAGAAGATGATCGTCGTCCCCGCCGCCGCCTCGCGCCGGATCAGCGCCTCGAGCTTGCCCTGATTGATCGCGTCGAGGCCGGAGAAGGGCTCGTCGAGTACGATCAGCCGCGGCTTGTGGACAATCGTCCCGAGTAGCTGAACGGTCTGTGCCATGCCCTTCGACAAAGTGCGGATCGGCTTGCTGGCCCAGGCACCGAGGCCATGTTCCTCCATCAGCGCACGCCCGCGCCTTTTGCCCTCGCGCAGCGGCAGTCCGCGAAGGGCACCCATGAAGGCAATGGCGTCGTCGCAGTGCATCGACGGGTAGAGCCCGCGCTCCTCGGGCAAATAACCGACCTCGCGCGCCGCCTCCAGCGGGCGGGTGCGGCCGAGCAGGGTGCAATGGCCCGACGACGGGTCGATGATGCCGAGCAGCATCCTGAGCGTGGTCGTTTTGCCCGCGCCATTGGGACCGAGGATGCCGTAGATCGCTCCGGCGGGGACGGCGAGGCCGACGCCGTCGACCGCGCGCTTGTCGCCGAAATCCTTGACCAGGTCATACGCCGCGATGGCGACTGGCCCGGTCCATTCGTGCTGAGCTTGTCGAAGCACTGTCTTTTCTCTGCAAAAGAAGAACAGCCCTTCGACAAGCTCGGGGCGAACGGAGTAGTCGGGGTAAGTGCCTAGCGATGCAAGTCTTGAAGAGAGAATAAGAAGCAAGGCGGCCGAACTCGGCTTCGCTGCGTGCGGCTTTGCCCGCGCCGATGCCGCGCCGGAGGCGGGACCGGGGTTGCGCGAGTGGCTGGCCGAAGGGCGGCATGGCGAGATGGCGTGGATGGAGGCGCGGGCCGACGAGCGGGCGTCGCCGAACGGGCTGTGGCCCGAGGCGCGCTCAATCATCGCCTTGGGGATGAGCTATGCTCCGGCCACCGATCCGCTGGCACTGGCGGGTGCGCCGTCGCTGGGGCGGGTGTCGGTCTATGCGCAGGGCGGTGACTATCACAAAGCGGTCAAGCAGGGCCTGAAGGCGCTCGGCCGCTGGCTGGCCGACGAGACCGGGTGCGAGCTCAAGGTGTTTGTCGACACCGCCCCGGTGATGGAGAAACCGTTGGCTGCCGCCGCCGGGATCGGCTGGCAGGGCAAGCATAGCAATCTGCTCAGCCGCGAGCATGGCAATTGGTTGTTCCTCGGCATCGTCATGACGACGCTCGACCTGACGCCGGACGGCGCGGCGAGCGATCATTGCGGGAGTTGCTCGCGCTGCATGACGGCCTGCCCGACCGGGGCGATCGACGCGCCGCACCGGATCGATGCGCGGCGGTGCATCTCCTACCTCACGATCGAGCATCACGGCCCGATCCCGGTCGAGTTTCGTGCCGCGATCGGCAACCGCATCTATGGCTGTGACGATTGCCTGGCGGTGTGCCCGTGGAATCGGTTCGCCGAGGCGGGGCGGGCCAATCGCGCCTTCCTGCCCCGCCGAGAGCTGGTCGCGCCGCGGCTGGCGGACCTGCTGGCGCTCGATGATGGCGGGTTTCGCCAGTTGTTCGCCGGATCGCCGATCAAGCGCATCGGCTGGGCACGGATGATGCGCAATTGCCTGATCGCGGCGGGGAACAGTGGCGATCCCGGACTGATCGCGGCGGTCGGGCGGCACCTCGCCAGCGCTGACCCGGTCGTCGCCGAGGCGGCGACCTGGGCTGCGTCACGCCTACCGGCCAGCCTCGATCGCGGCCTCGCAGGCGACGGCGTCGGTGTCGGCACCGCTCGCTAGGCGCGCGTCGATATGGGTGACGCGCTCGACCCCTTGGCCTTTTTCCGGCGGGTAGAGATAGGCATCCAGCACGCACCCGCCGCCGCGATACTGCAGCTTCAGCCCCGGCCCCTCGCGCACCTGGAATGCGGGCGAGCCGAATACTTCGCCGAGGTCGCTGATGCTCAGCCCGATCAGGCGGCCGTGGCCGTGGCTGCCTTTCGCCGGAACCGCCGCGGGCGTTACCACCGGCGCGGGCGTCTCACTGGCGCAGGCGGCGAGGAACAGGGTGAGGACGGGGACAATTCTGCGCATCCGGCGCTGCTACCCTTTCCGTCATCCCCGCGAAAGCGGGGTCGAGCCCGGATGCCAGTTGTCGTGACGG
>NZ_JANMWY010000285.1:0-9261 GCF_031380695.1 Sphingomonas sp.
GCCTCGGTGGCATAGCCCCGACCCCAATAAGGACGCGCGATCCAGTAGCGGAGCTCGACCCGGCCCGAGGCACGGCGGGCGAGGCCGCCAGCTCCCACAAGCGCCGGCGCGCCATCGGTGCGGGCGGTGATCAGGAATGTCGGCAGCACCGGGTCCTTCGGCGCGGCGAGATGAGCCTCGGCGTCGCCCAGCACATAGGGCCACGGCGCGGCCGACAGGTTCCGGACGACCACCTCATCGGCGATGGCGCCGGCGAGCGCGGGCGCATCCTCGGCCCAGCCCGGTCTCAGCAGCAGTCTCGGCGTTCTCGCGAACATCCCTCGTCTCCCTCTCCGCCGCCCCGATAGGAGCGGCGCATGACAGTTTCGGGAGATGACAAAGAAAAAGGGAGCAAGAGGGGTGGCCTCTTCTCCCTTTTGGTTTCCGGAACAATCCGGTCGCCGTCTGGGCCACCCCCTTGTGGGAGCGGCCTTTTCGTGACCAGTCCCTATTCCGCTGCCAGCGCCTCTGCCGGCATATTAATCGGGTCTACGCACGCGAATTTGCGGCCTTGGCGCCCGATCTTGAACGAGACGCGGCCGTCGGTAAGCGCGAAGAGGGTATGATCCTTGCCGATGCCGACGCCGGCGCCCGGATAGACGCGGGTGCCGCGCTGGCGGACGATGATGTTGCCGGCGCGCACGGCTTCGCTGCCAAACTTCTTCACGCCGAGGCGCTTCGATTCGGAGTCGCGACCGTTGCGGCTGGAGCCGCCTGCTTTCTTATGTGCCATCGGAAATTACTCTGCGTTCTTGGCCGCTGGCGCAGCCTTCTTGGCCGCGGCCTTAGCAGGCGCAGCGGCTTTTGTCGAGGTTTCGGCGGGGGCCGGAGCGGCCTTCGCAGCCTTGGCGGGCTTTTCGGCCACAGGGGCGGCGGTGGGAGCAGCAGCCGGAGCGGCCTCGGCCTTCTTCGGCGCGGCCTTCTTCTCGGCTTTGACATCGCCGATCGAGACGATGCGCAGGATGGTGTGCTGCTGGCGATGGCCGGCCTTGCGGCGATAATTGTGGCGGCGGCGCTTCTTGAAGACGGTGACCTTGTCGGCCTTCGCCTGGGCGATGATCTCGGCGCCGACGACTAGGCCCTCGAGCGACCTCAGGTCCGCGCCGTCGCCGGCCAGCAGGATGTCGGTCAGCGAGATGCTGTCGCCGGCATTGCCGGCCATCTTCTCGATGACGATCTTGTCTCCCGGGGCAACGCGATATTGCTTGCCGCCCGTGCGCACGACTGCGAACATTGGCTCTTCTTTCTCAACGAATCTGGACCGCAGCGGGAGCCCCCGCGCGGAAAGCGTGCCGACTAGGGGGCAGGGGGGAAGCTGTCAACCGGCGGCAAGTGCCGATCGGGCCTAATGCCGGTGCTGCGGCCGCAACCGGTACCGCGCGCCGTCGAAGCCGTCGAACAGGCCGTTGATGGCGGGGTGGTCGACTTCGTCGCCATCCTCGTCGGGGACCAGGTTCTGCTGGCTGACGTAGGCGACGTAGCTGCTCTCGGCATTTTCGGCGAGCAGATGGTAGAAGGGCTGGTCCTTGGCCGGGCGGATCTGCTCGGGGATCGCCTCATACCATTCTTCGCTGTTCGCGAATTCCGGGTCGACGTCGAACACCACGCCGCGAAAGTCGAGCAGGCGATGCTTGACCACCTCGCCGATGGCGAAACGGGCTTCAGGGATGAACGACGCGGGGGTGGTCATGGCACCTATGTAAGCGGTTGCGCAGCGACGGCAAGCGCCGTGCATTAACGTGTCAGGGCGCGATGGTCTCGCCGGCCCAGTCGAGGAGCGCACCGCTGTCCTGCGGCGACAGGCCGTCGATGACGCGCAGCAGGTGCGCTGCGCTGGTGGCGGGGGTGAATAGCTGGCCGTCGGGCACGCCGCGCTGGAACGGGGCGGACAGCGGCGTATCGACCGTGCCGGGGTGAAGCGCGACGCAGATCGTGGCCGGGCGCGAGCGGGCGAGTTCGATCGCCAGCGTGCGCACGAGCTGGTTGAGCGCCGCCTTCGACGCGCGATAGCCATACCAGCCGCCGAGGCGATTGTCGGAAATGCTGCCGACGCGGGCCGAAAGGAAGGCGATGACTGCGCGCTCCTTCGGGGCGAGCAGGGGCAGAAAATGGCGAGCGACCAGCGCCGGGCCGATGGCGTTGACGGCGAAGCTGTGGGCGAGTTGCGCGGCGTCGAGCTGGCGCCAGCTTTTCTCGGGGCCGCCGGATGGGCCGTGGAGCAGCCCGGTGGCGACGATGATGAGGGTGTAGGGCGCGCGGGCGGCGAGCCGCTCCGCCGCGCGGGCGATGCTGGCCTCGTCGGTCAGGTCGATCGCGGGATCGGTGGTGCGCGACAGGCGATCGACCCGGACGCCGCGCGCCTCGATCGCCTCGGCCAGGGCGCGCCCGATTCCGCCCGAGGCGCCGATGGCGAGAGCGTTCATCTCTCGCGTCTAGGCAAGTGCGAAGCGCGCTGCTAGAGGCCGCGACCGACCGACCGGTAATTCGTACCGGCCAACGCGATCACCCCTGCGGAGAGGTGGCTGAGTGGTCGAAAGCACCGCACTCGAAATGCGACGTACCCGCAAGGGTACCGTGGGTTCGAATCCCACCCTCTCCGCCACCGCGTCCAAAATGGGCCGCCCGGTTCCCTTCAGACAAGCGGGCGACTTCATCTACTTCGACAATGCTTGGGTGCGTTCATAGACTCCTCGTTGGCCCGGGCCGGCCCGGATTCACATCACACAGAGTCTATTTGACCGGTCTGGCTTTCGGGCATTTTCCTGCTAAAATCAGGCTCGACTTCCAAAAAAAGGCTTCCTTGGTCTCCTTATCCTGGGTCATCTTGCAGGAAATGTGATGCCCACTACTGTCAGTCAACCCGTGATGTCGCACATCGACGCCTACCCGCGACGCAACCTGCGCGCCGCCCGGAAGCAGGTGCTAGGCGGCTGCAGCGTGGTTAGCTGGCGCGATCGACAAGGCAAGACAATTGGCGTGTGCGGGCGCGGCTGCTCGATGGCAAAAAGTTGGCGCTGGACTATCAGTTTCGCATAAATAGTTAAATTGCGACCTACGACGGCGCAGTCTCGTTTGAGTGCTCGATACGCAAGATGTCCCAAACACGGCACAATAGTGCGCACGTTATTGTTGCTTAGCCTGTCTGGATTTGCATTCATTGTCAAATACTTGCGAATCGATCACAATTGAGCGGAGATCTTGTTTGGCAAGCTGAGAAATGGGCGAGATGGAGCAAGTAATGGATCGTGTTCGCATCCGGCGTCGGCGCCCCCAGGTCGAAGCCCAGAAACCGCAGCCAGCTCAGCCGATCACGGACAAGAAACTCCACCTACGCATCGCTTGCATTGTTCTGCGCCGCGAAGATCAGCGCCTCGAGCATCGTCACCGGCTCGTCGGGCGGCCGACTACCATTCGCGCCGTCCGGATAGGCCAGCGCCGGCGCCAGCAACGGGCGTGATGCTTCGAAATCGACCACCCGCTCCCTCGTCTCCATCGGATCCCCCACCGCCTCGAGCCGCTACAGATGATCGCTTCATCACCACCTCCGCTCCACCGCACGTGAATCATCTCAACTCAAACTTGGCGAGCGGTATGGGGACGCGCCCAGTTTCCGAATTAACCTGCCTAGTCGGTAGGTCAGCATAGGATCGAAAGTGGTGCCAATGAGACCAATTTTCGGGCAAGCTGACGGAGAAATACGCGTTTTTCCTACGCGTCTGGCACTTGCCCGCAAGCAGTGAATGAAACTTGCCTGTCACTTCAGCTTGAACCCAATTGTTACGCCGTAGGTGGCCGGCGGACCGGCATAACGTGCGCTGAAGTCCGATGCGGTGACGACGTTGGTCCAGTAATATTTGTTGAGGATATTTTTGCCAAACGCGCTGATCGACCAACGCTGGTCCGCGCCTTCATAGCCGAAACGGACGTCGACCGTGGCAAACGAGTTCGTACGGAACGGGTGGACCAGGCCCGGCAGTACCCGCGTGTGGATGGAGTTAACTGCGACGATTGTATTGCCCCCGGGGACGGTATCGGTCGCCGAACGTCCGTTGAGGCTAACGCCGATGAACGGCGATCCGCCATTCGGCATCGCCATCTTGTAATCCGCGTTCAAACCATAGCTCCACTTGGGCGCGAATGGCAGCGGCTGCCCCGCAAAATTGCGCGGGGTCCCGACATAATCGACCCCGCTATATTTGCGGATAGACGTGTCGAGATAGGTTACCGACCCGCCCAAGGTCAGGCCGGGGGCAACCCGGACGGTGAGATCAGCCTCGGCGCCCATCACGCGCGACTTAGGGATGTTGCGTAATTGGTCGAGAATGCCAAAGACCGGATCAGCGACCTTGGTTAGAACCTGCTTGTCGCGATAGTCATAATAAAAGGCCGCCGCGTTGAGTTGTGCCCGGCGGTTGAAGAAGCTGGTCTTGATCCCGGCTTCAAAGGCGGTCACCGACTCCTGAGTTACCGGCGCAAACTGCGCAGTGGTGGCTGCGGCAAGAATGGGGAAGCTGCCCGCTTTGTAACCGCGCGAAACGTTGACGTAGAACAAAGTCGTCGGCGTGACTCGATAGTCGATTCCGGCGCGCCACGAGACGTTATGTTCCTTAAGCGTCTGGGTGAACGGAACGCCCGTCGGGTGACCTTTGGGACCCAGCGAAAAGCAATTATTGGCGAACGTGCCGGTCGATGAAATCGGCGTGAATGGCTCCGTCGTAAAGATTGTCCCGAGGAAGTTGAACAAGCCCGCAATCCTGCCATCACCCGCATCGAAGCCGCAGATTTCGGCACGGTTGCGCGAACTGGTATATCGCGTCGCCGCCTTGACAGTCAGCTTGTCGGTGACATCATATTCGATATTGCCGAAACCGGCGTAATTGCGGATCGCCTGGTGTCCCTGCTGGTAATTTTGGAAGATGAAATTTTTGCCCGGCGAGAAACTGTTGTTGTCGGGATAGATGAGCAGTTGCCGCTCGAAGGTCATGCTCTTTTCATAATTGGCACCGAGCACCCAGCGGAAGGGCGCGCGCGAGCCATTGGCCAGCCGTACCTCTTGGTTAAAGGAATGGATGAAGCCATCGTCGCGCTGCAGATCGGTCACGACCAGCGCCGAGCCATCGCCATCGGTGGTTTGGGCCTGCTTGTAGCGGCTGTAGGATGTCAGCGAGGTCAGCGTCAGATTTTCGGCGAGCGTGATGTCGGCACGAAGGGCGGGCTGAATGAAGCGCCGGTTGCTGCGCGGGCGATTGATGCCGATGTCCCAGTCCGCAGCGCGCGGGTTTTCGGGGGAGAATGGTGCCGCGACTTCCTGCGGTTGCTCGTCGCCCGGGGTCTGCGGTTGAAGCAGAATGAACTGGCCGGCAAGCGGCTCCGAACGGTCGCGCCATGCGCTCAGGCTAAAGGCGAGATGAATCGCCGAGGTCGGATCCCAGTCTAGCTGCGCGCGTCCGGTAACATAGCTTGTCTTGCCATTGCGGTCGTAGGGTCGCGTGTAACTGATCTGGTGTCCGTTCGAATTGACGGCCGAGACGGCCAGACGCGCCCTCATGGTCGCGGACAGGGGTCCACTGATGTAGGCATTGCCCTCGAGGCGGTTGAACCGACCGTAGCTGATGTCACCACCCGCACGGAAAGTCCGGGTCGGCTTGTTGGCAATATAGTTGATCGCGCCGCCGGTCGAATTCTCGCCGAACAGTGTGCCTTGGGGACCTTTGAGCACTTCGATGCGCTCGAGATCAAAGCCGGCATGGCTTGCCAGGACCGGAAACGGCAGAGGCGCCTGGTCGACGTACACGCTTACCGCCGGATAGACGCCGAGCGAACTCTCGTTGAAACCGATGCCGCGCAAGGTGAGGATCGGGGTGTTGTTGGCGCTTGGCGCAAAGGAGAGTCCGGGGACGATCGACGCGACATCTTGGAGCGAAGTAATCTTGCGCTCGGCCAGCATCGCGCCGGAGATGGCGGTGACCGTCAGTCCGACCTTATTGAGGCTTTCCTCGCGCTTGTTTGCCGTGACGATAATTTCACCGGTGTCGGCGGACTCAGCGGCGGACGTACCCGACGGAGGGACAGCTTGCGCGACTGCGACGTTCGCCGCGAGGGTGATGCAGAGTGAAGCCGTGGAAGCCAGACCAAGCATCCGCCGCGATGAAAAAGCACTCATGATTGTCCCCTCTAAATTGCCGACATCTCGACCAGTCGAAGCGCAATGCACGACAGGCGGCGGCAAACTTTATCTTTTGCTCAACAAAAATAGCCGGGTAGTTCTTTCCTACAATCAGATTTATCGGATGCTTTAGCCGACTTATCGGGAGAATGGGTGCCCCGCTCGATCATAGGCAAAATCGATAGATATATCTGGAGTTCGCCATTGTGCGGCGGCACTGCTTGGCCACAATGCGGGAAAAGGAGCAGAATAATGGTCGCGGACGGCACCGGAGAGAACTGGAGGCTGCAACGCTCGGAACTGGCGGTTCCCGCTACATCGGAGAAATTCTTCGAGAAGGCAGTTCGCGGTCCGGCCGACTCGCTGTTTCTCGATCTTGAAGATGCCGTGGCGCCAAGCCGCCGTGTCGAGGCGCGCACAACCGCCGTGCAAGCGCTCAACGAGCTGGACTGGGGAACGAAGATCGTGTCGGTGCGGGTCAATGGCCTGACCACGCCGTGGGCGATCAGCGACATCCTTGCCGTGGCGCGCTGCCCGCGGCTCGACATGATCCTGTTGCCCAAGGTGGAAACCGCCGGCGACGTCATTTTCCTCGACCGGCTACTGACCGGCCTGGAGCTCGAGCAGCCGCGTGATCGACCGTTGGGGATCGAAATCCTCATCGAGACGACCAAGGGACTGGCCAACGTCGAGTCGATCGCGGCGGCATCTTCGCGGCTCGAAGGAATCATCTTTGGAGTTGGCGACTATTCGATCGAATTGGAGAATTTCGACACGGTGTTCGGGGCGCCAAATCCCGAATATGCGGTTGCCGGCCATGCTAATGATCAGTGGCACTTTGCACTCGCGCGAATTGCCAACGCATGCCGTGCGTACGGATTGCGACCGATCGACGGGCCGTTCACCAACTATGGCGATCCCGGCGCCTATCGGGCGAGCGCGATCCGCGCCCGCGCACTTGGCTTCGAGGGCAAGTGGGCGATCCATCCAAGCCAGGTCGAGATCGCCAACGAAGTCTTCACTCCGAGCGCAGCCCAGATCGCGTGGGCGCGCGACATCGCCAAAAAGATGGACGCTGCAGCGGACGAGGGCAAAGGCGCGATCGGGCTCGAAGGCGTATTGATCGACCGGGCGCACGTCCTCTTGTCGCGCAAGATCTTGCGCCGCGCGCGCCTCGCCGGAATGGACGCGGAATGACCCAGGGAGCGCTCGCCGGCGTCCGCGTGCTCGACATTGCGACCTTCGTTGCAGCCCCCTTTTGCGGTACGATCATGGCCGAGTTCGGTGCCGAAGTAATCAAGATCGAGCAGCCCGGCGAGGGCGATTCGCTGCGGCGGTTCGGGACGATGACTGACACCGGCGATTCGCTCGTCTGGCTAAGTGAGGCGCGCAACAAGAAATCGGTGACGCTCGACCTGCGGACCGCAGAAGGCGCCGACCTGTTTCGCCAACTGGTCGCCAAGTCCGACGTGGTGCTCGAAAATTTCCGCCCCGGAACGATGGAGAAATGGGGCCTCGGTTATGCCGAACTGGCCAAGATCAACCCGCGCCTCGTGATGCTCCAGGTCAGTGCCTATGGCCAGACCGGGCCGCTCAGCAACAAGCCCGGCTTCGCCCGGATCGCGCATGCGTTCAGCGGACTTGCCTATCTTGCGGGCGAGCCGGGGAGACCGCCGGTCGTGCCCGGCTCGACCTCGCTCGCCGATTATATGTCCGGGCTTTTCGGCACGGTCGGGGTACTGATCGCCTTGCGTCACGTCGACCGCACCGGTGAAGGGCAAGCAATCGACGTCGGCCTGTACGAATCGATTTTCCGGGTGCTCGACGAACTGGCGCCAGCCTATGAGCGTTTCGGCTACCAGCGCGAGCGGATGGGGCCCGACACGATCAACGTCGTCCCGCACAGCCATTACGAAACTCGCGACGGATCATGGGTCGCGCTGGCCTGCTCGAATGAGCGGATGTGGGGCCGGCTGTGCCGTGCCATGGGCAAACCGGAACTTGTCAAGGATCCGCGCTACGCGAGCACGCCCAAGCGCAACGAGCATCGCGCCGACGTCAATGCGATCGTCGCCCAATGGGTTCGCAGCCTCAACGTCGATGACGTGCTCGCCGCGTGCGAGGAGAATGAAGCGCCGGTGTCGAAATTGCTCAGCATTTCCGACATCTTCGCCAACGAGCAATATCGCGAGCGTGGCAATCTCCACACCCTCGACGACCCCCGCGCTGGTCGGCTGGTCGTGCCGGCGCCGGTCCCCCGCATGTCGCGGACGCCGTCGGACGTGCGCACCGCGGGACCCGCACTGGGTGAATCGAACCAGGAATATCTTGGCGACCTGCTCGGGCTCGATGCCGGGCGGCTCGCCGACCTGAAGAACCGTAACATCATCTGACCGCGAACGCCGGAGCTGCCGTCATGTCTTCCCACCGCCAAATGGCTCTCGTGGCCTTTCTACAAGCGCAAAACTGTTCAAACTTCCCTGCATCGTGGCGCCACCCCGCGGCGAGCCAGGATTTCATGTCCCCCGAATATTATCGGCGGATCGGGCGGACGCTCGAGGATGGCGCCTTCCACCTTGCCTTTTTCGACGACCGGCTGGCCATGCCCGACGTCTACGCCGACGATTTCAAGGTTACGGTCCGCGAGGGGATCAGGGCGGTCAAGCTCGATCCGATGCTGTGCGCGCTGACGCTCGGCAATGCCACCGAGCGGCTCGGCGTCGGCGTTACCTACTCGACCACCTACTACGAACCGTTCCACGTCGCACGAACATTTGCGACGCTCGATCAGCTCACGAAGGGGCGCGCGGCGTGGAACGTCGTGACCTCGCTCAACAGCTCGGAAGCGGCCAACATGGGCGCAACCGAAGTGCTGGAGCACGACCTTCGCTATGATCGCGCGGAGGAATTCCTGACGGTGGTCCGCGGCCACTGGCGCGGTTGGGACGATGATGCCCTGGTACTCGACAAGCAGGGGTTATTCGCGCGGCCCGACGGCGTGCGGCGGCTTGATCACAAAGGCGAGTGGTTCAATTCGCGCGGGCCGTTCACGGTGC
>NZ_JANMWY010000134.1:0-8484 GCF_031380695.1 Sphingomonas sp.
TCGATCGCGTCGATCAGGGTGACGAGGTCGGCGCGGAAGGCGGCGGTGTCAGTATAAGGGTCGGCCGGGAGGCGTGAGGGGCGCGGTGGGGCACTGCCGATCAGATCGACATAGGTTGCGGCGAGGCGGGCGTAGATGCCGCTCAGCGCGCGGCGATAGGGCTCGTCCTGGCGGGTGCCGCCGGTGTCGCCCGAGGCGTCGGCCAGCGCAAGCAGCTCGGGCGTGACGACCGCCAGTTCGCTCGAGATCGACAGTTCGGCGCCGAGCGCGTGGACGGTGTCGAGATAATGACCCAGCACCGCCGCGCTGCTGCGGGCCAGCGCGAGGCGGAGCGAGGCCGCGTCAACGAACGGATTGCCGTCACGGTCGCCGCCGATCCAGCTGCCGAGGCGCAGGAAGCTGGGCGGGCGTTGGCCGAGAATGCGGTCCCAGCGGGCGTAGAGCGCCGGCAGGACGGGAAGGAAAATGTCGCGCATGTAGGACACGGCGGTCTCGACCTCGTCGGCGACGTAGAGCTTCTCGCGGCGCAGCGGGCGGGTTTCCCAGAGGAGCGCGATCTGGCGGAGGATCGCTTGCTCGACGAGGTCGCCGTCGGGCGTGACTGTCGCGCCGGAGTCGCGCAGCTGCATGAGGTCGGCGATGCGGTTGCGGTGGTCGAGCATGCTCTTACGCCGCACTTCCGTCGGGTGGGCGGTAAGCACCGGGGCGATCAGCGCGCGGTCGAGAAGGGCGGCGACGGCGGCTTCGTCGATGCCCTTGCTCGCCAGTCGCTCGCACGCTTCTGCCAGCGTCGCGCCCTCTTCCGCCGCCGCCGCCTGGCGATCCTCGGCGAGGTTGGCAAGCATCGAGAAAAGCATGAAGCCGCGCACGAAAGCGAGCGTCTCGTCGAGGCTCAGTGCGTCGAGCCCGGGATCGACCGCCTCGCCCGGCACGACCCCGCGATGGCGATCGACCGAGGTGGCGCGGATATATTCGATGCGGCGGAACAGGGGCTCGCCATCGAAGCCGCGAATGACGTCACCGAGCAGCCGCCCGAGGTAACGGACGTCGGGGTTCTGCTCGATGCTGTATGCCTGCCGATCCAACCCGCATTCCTTACCGAGCCGCCCATGCGCGAGCGCGCGGTCGGGCGCAAGGGAGCGGAGGGCTGCGCTTCGAGCTAGATTTTCATGGTGCGGAAAGTGGTCGACGAAGGTTACGATGGAGAGACGTAGTAATGGGACGAGCGACGGAACTAGTCTCACCAGCGCTAGTTACGGTTTTGCGACCTCCTCACGTGGCACCGCCAACGGAGTCTAATCATGAAACGATCCCTTCTCGCTCTGCTCGTCGTTCCGCTGATCGCCCTTACGCCCGCCGCACAGGCGACGACCGTAACCGATCCGGCCGGCGATTTCATCCCCGGCTTCATCGGCCCCGCCAATCCTGACCTCGACGTGACCAACTTCTCGGTCGGCTACAACAGCGCGACGTCGATCTTCTCGCTCGGGGCAACGCTCGCTGGCGATATTAATCCTGCTACGGCTGGGTTCTACGTCATCGGGGTCAATACCGGCACGGGCGTAATTGCGCCGTTCGCGTCGGTCGGCGCGCCCAACGTGATCTTCAACCAGGCGATCGTTATCCGAAAGGACGGCACCGGCTCGATCGGCGCTACGGCACTCGACCCGTCGACGATCGCCATAACCGGGAACATCTTCACCGTGCGCGTGCCGCTCGCGCTGCTTCCGACCACCGGCTTCGCGCCGGGCAACTATGGCTTCAACCTATGGCCGCGCGTCGCGCTGGGCAATAACAACCAGATTTCGGACTTCGCGCCCAATAACGCCACCATCTCGGCCAATGGCGCGGTACCCGAGCCCGCGACGTGGGGGATGATGCTGGTGGGGTTCGGCGTCGCTGGCATGTCGCTGCGGCGCAATCGCCGGGCACGACTGGCCCGCGCCTAAAGTTCGCCGGCCCTGGACGAGACGCTGCGTCCATGACCGGGCGGACGGCGGAACAGTTTCGAGTGCCATTTATTGCGCTCGTCAACGGGAGCGTGCGCATGGCAGAGTTTGTCGAGGAACGGCGCAGCGGGGTCGATAGCCGTGCGGACAGTCGCGTTGCCACTCCGGGCATTGCCAGCGGGCTGCACCGCTTCCTCGGTGGTTTTCCGACCTCCTTCTTCAGCCTCGCGCTAGTCACCGACTATGCGTATATGCAGAGCGGCGTCCTGCAGTGGCAATATTTTTCAACCTGGCTGATCGTCGCGGCGCTGGTCACCGGCGGGCTGGCCGTGCTGGCCGGGCTGGTCGACTGGGCGACTGGCGGCGCACGCGGGCGACGCGGATTCGGCTGGCATTTCGGGCTGACGATCGTCGCGCTCCTGCTCGGGCTGGTCAACGCCTTCGTCCATAGCCGCGACGGCTGGGTGGCGGTGGTTCCCCAGGGCATCTTACTGTCTTTGCTGACCGTGTTCCTGCTCTACGTTGGCGGGTTCGTCGGCGGTTTGATGGATCGACCGAGCGCGCGCGTGACGGCGGCGAGGTCGTGAAAGCGCGTCTGCTCCTAGCCGCCGCGCTGGTCGCCAGCCTCGCCGCGTGCAGCGACGACAAGTTTGACGACGCGTCGCAGGTCGGGCCCGATCCGGCGTTGCCTGCGCCGCGTAATTTTCTCTTCCCGCCGATGGGCATTTCGCCCGGTATCGGGTGGAAGGCGAACGAGGGGCCGACGGTTGCGCCCGGGCTGACGATCAAGGCATTGGCGACCGGACTTGCCCACCCGCGCTTCGTTTACGCGTTGCCTAACGGTGACGTGCTGGCGGTGCAGGGCGACGGGCCGGGCACCGAGCCGGTGCTCAAGCCCAAGCAATTCGCCTTCAAGATCATCCGCAAAGGTGCCAGCAGTAGTCCCGAGGGGCCCAAGCCGAAGAATCGCATCACCCTGATCCGCGACGCCAACGGTGACGGCATTCCCGAGCTGGTCTCGACCCTAGTCGACAATCTGAAGTCGCCGTTCGGTGTCGCGTGGATCGATGGGCAGCTTTATGTCGCCAACTCCGACGGCGTGATGGTCTATCCGATGCCGCTCGGCACGACGACGATCCCCTCACCGGGCACGTTGCTGACCCCGCTGCCCGGCGGGCCGATCAATCATCACTGGACCAAGAGCCTGGTGCTGTCGCCCGACGGCCAGCGCCTCTACGCAACGGTCGGCAGCAATTCGAACATCGTCGAAAATGGATTTGAAGCGGAGAAAAACCGCGCGGCCGTGCTCGAGATCGACCGCGCCACCGGTCGCAGCCGACTGTTCGCGACCGGCCTGCGCAATCCCAACAGCCCGGCGTTCTACCCCGGCACCAGCGACCTCTATGTCGTGGTCAACGAGCGCGACGAACTCGGCTCGCACCTCGTTCCCGATTATCTGACGCGCGTGCAGGACGGCGGCTTTTACGGCTGGCCCTACAGCTATTGGGGGAGCCACGAAGATCCGCGCATCGCGCCGATGGACCGGCGGCCCGACCTGGTCGCGAAGGCGATCAAGCCGGATTATGCGCTGGGCAGCCACGTCGCTGCGCTCGGTCTGGCGTTCAATACCAGCACGACACTGCCGGCTAAGTATCGCGGCGGGGCGTTCATCGGCGAGCATGGCAGCTGGAACCGCGTTTCACCGTCGGGGTACAAAGTGGTGTTCGTGCCGTTCGTCGGCGGCCGGCCGAGCGGCAAGCCCGAGGATATCGTCAGCGGCTTCCTGACCAAGGACAACAAGAATACGTTCGGCCGCCCGGTCGGCGTGGCGATCGACCGGACCGGCGCGCTGCTGGTCGCGGACGATGTCGGTAATACGATCTGGCGGGTAACCGCGACCGCTGCACCGCCCGTCGCACCGATTGCAAGGTAAGCCTATCTAGGTAAGCGTTTTTCTTGATCGAGAGCGTCAGTCCAGCCTTGAATCTCATCCGGCTCGCGCCATATCATTTGCGTCCGAAAGGGCGTATCTCGGATCGTGTGGTTGGACGCTGTCGAAAACGGGGCGGCAATGAACGCAATCGAACTTAGAGACTATTATCGTTCGCGGCAGCAGGCTCACGAAGAGTTGGCGGCGAAAGCCGGTGAAAGCTACATTGCGAAGATTCACCTCGATCTGGCAGCGCGGTATGCTGCGCTGACAAAGGACGAACCGCAAGCCGATCCGGCGACCGTCGACCAGCGGCAGTCCGTCTTGTCGATCACCCTAATTCTCGAGGATTCTCTCTCGACTGCCTAACGATATGGTAACGCCGCTCGTCTAGGCCGGAACCTGACGGGAGGCCATTGGTGGGAAGCATCGGACGGATTTTGCGACCTGGGGTCAGTTCTGGCCCAGACGAGGCGCGTCCGCAGCCGTCCCGGGCCGATGGCCTGATCCGCGAATATGAGGCCAGCGGGAAAGGCTGGTTCTGGGAAACGACGCGCGACGGCGCCCTAGCGTACATCAGCGAAGGCGTCGCGGACACGGTGGGGCGGGAAGTCGCCGATTTGCTGGAGCGACCCTTCGTCGACCTCATCTCCTCTGAATCGCAGGGCGCGGCAGCACCGTCGGAGCGGACGCTCGGTTTCTACCTGTCCTCGCACGTCGCGTTTCAGGACCTCATCGTCCGGGCGAAAACCAAGAATGAAACCTGGTGGTCGATCTCCGGTCGGCCGATCCATGACGAGATCGGGCGCTTCCACGGTTATCGCGGATTCGCCGCCGATCTTACCAAGATGCGCCAGTCGGAGGTCGAACTCGACCGGCTGGCGCGACAGGATTCGCTGACCGGCCTGCCCAACCGCGAAGTTCTTCGCCACGCGCTCGACGACGCGATGGTGAGTGCCGTGCGGCGCAAGCGGCTCTGCTCGGTCTTCCTCCTGGATCTCGACCGGTTCAAGGCGGTCAACGACACGCTCGGCCATCCAGCGGGTGACATGCTGCTGCGGTTGGTGGCGCTGCGCTTGAGCGACAAGGTCGGGAACCTGGGCCAAGCCGGACGGCTGGGCGGTGACGAGTTCGAAGTGGTCCTGCCCGGACTGTCGTCCAGGGCCGAGCTGTCGGAACTGGCGCAGGCGATCATCGACAGCCTGTCGCGGCCGTATCCGATCAACGGCACGAACGTGTCGATCGGCGCGTCGATCGGTATCGTCACATCCGACTATGACGATCGCACGTCGGACGACCTAATGCGCGATGCCGATCTGGCGCTTTATGCGGCCAAGGCGGCCGGCAAAGGGACCTACCGTTTCTTCTCGCCCGACATGCACGAGGTGGCGCGCGAGCGGCAACTGATGGAATCGGACCTTCGCGTTGCCCTGGAAAACGACCAGCTTCGCGTCGTGTATCAGCCGGTGGTCAACACATCGACCGAGGCGGTGACAGGGTTCGAGGCACTCATTCGGTGGGACCATCCCGAGCATGGGCCGATCAGTCCGACCGAGTTCATTCCGCTGGCCGAGGAGATCGGGCTCATCAACGAAATCGGCGAGTGGGTGCTCAGGACCGCCTGCGCCGAAGCGGCCAGATGGCCCGAGCATATCATGATCGCGGTCAACCTCTCGCCGGTGCAGTTCAAGGCGCATGCGCTGCCGTCGCTGGTGCAAATGGTGTTGAGCGATTCGGGCCTCGCCGCGAAACGGCTGGAGCTGGAGATTACCGAGGGCGTCCTACTCAACAACGACGAGCATGTCCACGACATGATCGGGCGACTCAAGGCGATCGGGGTGAAGCTCGCGCTGGATGACTTCGGGACCGGCTATTCGAGCCTGAGCTATTTGCTGCGCGTCCCGTTCGACAAGATCAAGATCGACCAGTCGTTCGTCCGCGGGGCATCGGCACCGGAAAGCCGCAACGCCGCGCTGATCAGGGCTATGGTCGGCCTGGCGACGGATCTCGACATGCAGACGACGGCCGAAGGGGTCGAGACTCAGGACGAGCTAATCCTCATCAGGAAGCTCGGCTGTTCGCACATTCAGGGCTATATCTTCGGCAAGCCGATGCCGGCCAGCGAGGCGTCGAAACTCGCCGCGAGCGAGAGCGCGGTGCGGCCGGATGGATTCAAGAAGGCGCGCGAAACGCGTATTCGGCTAATCCGCGGTGCGCTGCTGCACTTCGCCGATCGCGTGCGCAGCGCGCGCCTGCGCAATATTTCAACCGGCGGCGCCCTGGTCGAATGCCGCGAGGAACTGCCCGTGGGTGCCCAGATCAAGTTGGACTTCGCCGCCGGAAGCACGGTCGACGGGACGGTGGTGTGGACCAAGGGGCTTCACTCTGGCGTCAAGTTCACCGAGCCGTTCAATCTGAAGTTGCTGCAACAGGTGAAGTGAGGGAGGCGATGAGTGCTTCCCCTCGATCTAGTTGTTGGGCGATGCCGTCATTAGAGGAAGCGTCGTGCCGAGCTGGTCGATGATCGCGCAGGTGTAGCCGAGCTCATTGAGAAAGGCGGTCATCTCGACCGAGGTCAGATGACCATCGACCATGTGCGGTTCGATGATGAAGCGCGGGCGGTACCTGGCAATGAATCCGCCCGATTTCGTGATCACATCGCGTTCGGCGCCCTCGATGTCCATCTTGATGAAATCGACTCGGGTTAGGCCGAATCTCTTTACGACATCGTCGAGCGTGATCGCCTGGACCTGAACCGTTTCCCGGCGGTGGTTGCCGACGAAGGTGGTGAAGGACGAGCCCATCGCTCCCTCGGCGCTGAACGTCAGTGTGCCGGCGGTGCCCGAGACCGCCGAGCTGTCGAGGGTGATGTTGTCGAGTCCGGTGCGGCGCTTGCGCGCGGCGAGGTTGATGGTCGCTGCCTGGCGGTTGAGCGGATCGGGCTCGAACGCCACGACGCGACCGGTCGGGCCGACGGCATTGGCGAAGGCGATACTGGTCAGCGCGGAGTAGGCACCGAGGTCGATGACCGTTTCGCCGAAGCTGAGCTGGGCGAAGTCGAGATATTGCTGACAGGTCTGGAACGGCTCGGCGAGGCTCGAGAACATGACCGGGAATTCGTCGAAGCCGTGGACGTTGTGCAGCCGCGGCGTCGAGAAATCGACCAGCGAATAGGTCTTGCCATCGCTGCGCATCTGGACAGGCTCAACCGACGAGAAATAATATTCGAAGTCGTTGATAATATCGAGCAGGTAGATGTTGTTCTCGCGCGCGACGCGGACGATGCGCAGGGTCTTCTTGTCGATCACGCTGATTGCGTCGCGGGTGGTCTGGACGGTCAGGTCGTGGCGCTTGGCCTTGTCCGCCAGATAGTAGAACAGGCCCGGCGCGACGTCACCGACGACCTTGGCGAGAACGGCTTTGGCTTGACCCATGATGCACTCCCGGCGCGCAACGACGCCGCGCGGTTACTTGACGCGTTCGACCTGCTCGAACTCCAGTTCGACCGGCGTTGCGCGACCGAAGATGGAGACGCTGACCTTGACCCGGCTGCGGTCGAAGTCGAGCTCCTCGACCACGCCGTTGAAGCTGGCGAAGGGACCGTCGAGCACTTTGACCGCGTCGCCGATTTCGTAATCGACCTTGATCCGCGCCTTGGGCGCGGCAGCGGCGGCCTCTTCCTTGGTGTTGAGGATGCGCGCGGCCTCGGCCTCGGTGATCGCTTGCGGCTTGCCATTGGGGCCGAGAAAGCCGGTAACCTTCGGGGTGTTCTTGACGAGGTGATAGACCTGGTCGGTCATCGTCAGCTTGGCCAGCACATAGCCGGGGAAGAATTTGCGGTCGCTGGTAACCTTCTTGCCGCGGCGGACCTCGGTCACTTTTTCGGTCGGAACCTCGATAGCCTCGACCGCCTGGGTCAGGCCGAGGCGGCCGGCTTCGGCGACGATCGACTCGCGCACCTTGTTCTCGAAGCCCGAGTAAGCGTGGATGATGTACCAGCGGGACATGATGGGTTTGCTTCGCCTTATTTCGCGAGGAGGCCGAGGAGTGATTTTACGACCGCGCTGAACGCGGCGTCGACACCGAAGAAGAAGATCGCCAGGACCGAGGTCAGGATGACGACCATGATGCCGGTGGTCAGCGTCTCGCGCCGGCTCGGCCAGACGACCTTGCTGCCTTCGCTGCGGACCTGCCGCATGAATTCGCCGGGGGAGACTTTGGCCACTAGCTTGTCCGTCCATCGTCGAGGGATAGAAAAAAGAGGTCCGCGGGCGACCCGCTAGACCTCATCGAGGGGTCGTGTAGCGGGTTGCGGGCGGGGGTTCAAGCGGGACGAAACTCTTGCGTGCGACAGGCGCGCAAGCTACCGGGCGGGCCGCGCCCAAAGGGGTATAGCTCAGTTGGTAGAGCATCGGTCTCCAAAACCGAGGGTCGTGGGTTCGAGTCCCCCTGCCCCTGCGCGAGCGAACGGTCGCCGCTACGCCGCGATGTCGTAAGGCTGGATTTCACCGCTCAGATAGAGATTTCGCGCTTTCGTGCGGGATAGTTTGCCGCTGCTCGTGCGCGGGAGGGTTCGGGGCGGGATGAGTTCGACCACCGCCGAAA
>NZ_JANMWY010000136.1:0-6270 GCF_031380695.1 Sphingomonas sp.
GACGACCTCGGTCGGGGCATCGGGCTTCATGACGATAATCATTGGTCTTCCTCGTAGCTGAGGCGAAAAAAAAGGCCCGCGAAACGCGGACCCGAGGACATCGTCAATCGACGAGAATCAACCGCGCGCGCGCCATCGTTGCGAGGAGCGCCACCAGGTCAGGGTCTTGAGCGAGTTGATCGACATGGCGCGCAAATGGCGGTTCACGATCACGCTTGTCAATGGCCTTTTCAGCCTCGTCGTTGGGAACGCAGCGGAGTAATCCAGTTCCACGCCGCTGGATCGTCGCGTCGGCCTCGCCTCGCACCGATAAGAAAAGCTTGCACCTTTCGTATTATTGTTCTATCACGCTGTAACAGAATGACACCCGATCCTCCTTGCCGTCCCACCGAGGGCCTCGCCACCGCGCTCGCTTCCCTGCGATCGGACGACGAGGCGCGCCTGGTCCTCCGCGATCTGTGCACCCCCGCCGAAGTCCGCACGCTGGCCGAGCGCTGGCAGGTCGCGCGCCTGCTCGACGCGGGCCACCTGACCTATCGCGAAATCCACGACGCGACCGGGGTCAGCACGACCACTATCGTTCGCGTCGCGCGCTTCCTCAAGGAGGAGCAGAATGGCGGCTACCGCCTGCTCCTCGACCGTTTGAAAGACCCGTCATGACCACCGACCGCAGCCGCCTGCACATCGCCGTGCAGAAATCGGGCCGCCTGTCCGACCAGAGCAAGGATTTGCTCAAGGGCGCCGGACTCAAGCTCCAAGGCGGCAAGAACGCACTCACCGCCCGCGCTGAAAATTTCCCGCTCGACCTGATGTTCGTGCGCGACGACGATATTCCGACCTTCGTCGGCGACGGCGTGTGCGAACTCGGCATCTGTGGCCAGAACGTGCTCGAGGAAGACGCGCTCGGCCACGACGCGCCGCGCACGGAGACCGTCGCTGCGCTTGGCTTCGGTCGCTGCACGCTCAAGATCGCCGCGCCGGAGAATGTCGCTTACTCGACCGGGTTGCTCGCGGGAGAGCGGATCGCCACCTCCTACCCGCGCATGCTCGGCCGCTTCCTCGCCGAACGCGGAATTGCCGCCGAAATCGTCACTATGAAAGGTGCGGTCGAGCTTGCCCCGCGCCTCGGCATCGCCAAGTTCGTCTGCGACCTCGTTTCGACCGGCGCGACGTTGGAGGCCAATGGGCTGGCGGCGGTCGAGACGGTCTTCGCCAGCGAGGCGGTATTGGTGCGGACCCTCAAGCCCGTTGCGCCCGACCTCGCCGAGCGCGCCACCGCCCTGCTGACCCGAATCAACGGCGTGATCGCGACGCAGGAAAGCAAGTATATCGTCCTCAACGCCCCCAAGGATGCGCTGATCGAAATCGCGCGGATCCTGCCCGGAGCCGATGCCCCGACGGTGGTGCCGCTGTCGGGCCGCCCGGGCTATTATGCGGTGCAGGCGGTGTGCCAGGAATCGGTCTTCTGGGAAACGCTGGAGAAATTGAAGGCGGCGGGCGCTTCGGCCATCCTGGTCATGCCGATCGAAAAGATGATGCTGTGATCGAGCGGTATGAGTGGAGCGAAGCCGCATCGCGCGAGCGGGCGCTGGCCCGGCCGCGTGGGCGCGAGGATGCGACGCTGCTAGCCGGCGTGCGGACGATCGTCGAGAACGTCCGCGACGAGGGCTGGACGGCGCTCGTCCGCCACGCCGAGCTGATCGACGGCGCAACGCCGCAAGCCATCGCCGTGGCACCGTTTGCCGATCAGGCCCGTCGAGACTTTCCGCACGCGACGCTCGACGCATTCGCACTTGCGGTGCGCAATATCGACGCCTTCCACCGCGCGACCCGGCCCGCCGACGTCGAGACCGAGCCGATGCCCGGCCTGCGCGTCGCCAAGCGCTGGACCCCGATCGCCAGCGCCGGTCTTTACGTCCCGGGCGGCGCGGCGCCGTTGTTTTCGACGCTCCTGATGCTCGGGCTCCCGGCGCGAGTCGCGGGGGTTGACCGGTTGGTCGTCGTCACCCCGCCGCGCAAGGGCGGTGGACTCAATCTGGCGATCGCGCTCGCCGCAGAGGCGGTTGGGGTGGAGCAGGTCTGGGCCGTCGGTGGCGCGCAGGCGATTGCCGCGCTGGCGTTCGGTGCCAAATCACCAACGGCCAAATCACTAACGGGAAGTGACATTCCGGCGGTGGCGCGCATTTGCGGGCCGGGCAACGCCTGGGTCGCGGCGGCCAAGGCGCTCGTTTCGTCGCTCCCCGGTGGCCCTGCGATCGATCTTCCCGCCGGACCAAGCGAGTTGATGGTCATCGCCGACGCCAGCGCCGACCCGGCGACCGTCGCCGCCGACCTGCTGAGCCAGGCCGAGCATGACCCGCAGGCGCAAGTCCTGCTGGTAACTCCCGACCCGGCCTTGATTGACGCGGTCGAGCGCGCGGTCGCGGCGCAGATCGCGGCGATCGGCAATCGTATCTTCGCGCCGGTCCGCGCCATCCGCTGCGCCTCGCTCGACGAAGCGGCAACAATCGCCAACACCTATGCCCCCGAGCATTTGTCGCTCGCAACGGATGCGTCGGAACAACTTTTGTTATTATGCAAAAACGCCGGCGCGATCTTCGTTGGGCATAGCGTGGCCGAAAGTTTCGGCGACTATCTCGCCGGGTCGAGCCATGTCCTCCCGACCGACGGCGCGGCGCTCGCAGTCGGCGGCGTGTCGACCCTGACCTTCATGAAGGAAACCAGCGTGCAGCGCGCCTCGCCCGCCGCCGCGCGCGCCCTCGCCGCGCCTGCTGCTGCCCTCGCGCGCCTCGAAGGCCTCGAAGCCCACGCCCGCGCTGCGGAACTTCGCGCATGAGCCTCGCCCAGCGTCTCGCTCGCTCCGAAATCCTCGCTCTTCCCCCGACCGACACGGCGGCGGCGGCGGCTGGCGCGCCGATCGGCGGGTCGATCAAGCTCGACGCCAACGAAAATCCCTTTCTGCCGCTCGCTGCGGGCGCGCACGCCGCTTCGGTCAACCGCTATCCCGAACCGCAACCCGCCGCGCTCCGTCAGCGGCTCGCCGACCTTTACGGCTGCGCGCCCGCGCAACTGTGGGCGACGCGCGGCAGCGACGATGCGATCGACCTCCTCATCCGCGCCTTCTGCCGGCCCGGCGTCGACAGCATCGCCATCGTCGAACCGACCTTCTCCGCTTACGCCCAATTCGCCCGCGTGCAGGGCGCCCACGTCATCTCGGCCCGCCTCACCGAAGACCTCCGCTTCGACGCCGACGCGGTGCTGGCGGCCTGCGCCGACGCCAAGCCCAAACTCCTCTTCCTGTGTACTCCCAATAACCCAACCGGCACCCCGGTCGACCCCGCCGACGTCCGCCGCATCGCCGCCACCCTGCCCGATACGTTGGTCGTTGCCGACGAAGCCTATATCGAGTTCGCCGACACCTCGAGCCTGGTCCCCGAAGTCGGCGGCAACCTCCTCGTCCTGCGCACCTTATCAAAGGCATACGGCTTGGCGGGCGCCCGCGTCGGCTGCCTCATCGCCGATCCCGAGATCATCGAGCTCGTCGCCCGCTGCTCGCCGCCCTACCCGCTGCCGTCGCTGTCGATCGCGGCCACCCTCGACACGCTCGCTCCCGAGCGGATGCCGCTCCATGCCGATCGCATCGCGCGCTTGCGCGCCGACCGCGAGACCCTCGCCGATCAGCTCCGCGCCGTCCCCGAAATCCAGTCGATCCGCACCGGCGGCAACTTCCTCTTCCTCGAAGTCGCCGACCCCGCCGCCCTCGCCCAGCGCCTCGCCCGGGCGGGAATCCGCCTTCGCTTCCGCCCCAACGCCGCGCCCGGCGGGGTGCGCGTCACCGTCGGCACCGAAGCGGAGAATGCCGCCATGCTCGCGGTGTTCGGTCTCACCGAAAGCGCCCGCCCAAGCCGCCGCGCCGAACTCGTCCGCGACACCAAGGAAACCCGCATCGCCGTTGCGATCGACCTCGACCGCGCCGAGCCACGCTCGATCGCCACCGGCATCGGCTTCTACGATCACATGCTCGATCAGGTCGCCGCGCACGGCGGCTTCTCACTCACCCTCGCCTGCTCCGGCGACCTCGAGATCGACCCGCACCACAGCGTCGAGGACATCGCCCTCGCCCTCGGCACCGCGCTGCGCCAGGCGCTCGGCGACAAGCGCGGCATCGGCCGCTTCGGCTTCGCTTTGCCGATGGACGAGGTCCGCGCCGAAGTGCTCATCGACCTCTCCGGCCGCCCGTTCAGCAAATTCGAGGGGACGTTCGACACCCCCGACGTCGGCGGCCTGCCGACGCAGATGGTCCCCCACATTTTCCGCAGCCTGGCCGACTCGATGGCCGCCGCGATCCACGTCAAAGTTGAAGGCGACAACGACCATCACAAGGTCGAAGGCTGCTTCAAGGCGTTCGGCCGCGCGCTGCGCATGGGCCTCGCGATCGAGGGCCGCGGTGATGCCCTGCCCAGCACCAAGGGCGTACTGTGAGCCCAAACCCCTCTGGAAACGTTGCGATCCTCGACCTCGGCTACGGCAACGTCGAATCGATCCGCCTCGGTTTCGCTCGCCTCGGAGCGGAACCGATACTCGTCAAGGATAGGACCTCGGTCGCTAATTCCGAACGCCTCGTCCTCCCCGGCGTCGGCGCGGCGGGTTACGCGATGCAGCGGCTCCACGCCCTCGGCCTGGTCGACGCCATCCGCGCCCGCACCAAGCCGCTGCTCGGCATCTGCCTCGGCATGCAACTGTTCTTCGAAGGATCCGACGAAGCCGACACGCCCTGCCTCGCCCTCGTCCCCGGCCGCGTCCGCGCGATGACCGCCGCCCCCGGCCGCCCCGTCCCGCACATGGGCTGGACGCGGATTGAGGACGCCGCGCTCGGAATTGGCCTGGCCACCAGCGACCACGTCTATTTCGCCCACAGCTTCGCCTGCGACGACGGCCCGGCGACGGCCGCCCGCGTCACCTACGGCGCACCCCTCCCCGCCGCCCTGCGCAGCGGTCACCTTTGGGGCGCGCAATTCCACCCCGAACGCTCCGCCGCCCCCGGCGCGGCCTTCCTAAAGGCGTTCCTGAGCGCATGATCCTCTATCCCGCCATCGACCTCATCGCCGGCCGCTGCGTCCGCCTCGCGCAGGGCGACTTCGCGCGCGAGACCAGCTATGCCGAGGAGCCCGCCGCCGCCCTGACCCGTTTCGCCAGCGAAGGCGCGGCATGGGCGCACATCGTCGATCTCGACGGGGCGAAGGCGAAGGAACCGCGCCAACATAAATTGCTCGCAACGCTGGCCAAGTCGGCGCGATTGAAGCTGCAGGTCGCCGGCGGAGTCCGCTCTCCCGACCATGTCGCGACCCTGCTCGATGCTGGCGTGTCGCGCGTCGTCGTCGGTAGTCTCGCGGTCAACGACCCCCCCGCCTTCACCGCCCTCCTCGACGAGTTCGGCCCAGAAGCCCTCACCCTCGCCCTCGACGTCCGGCTAGGACCTGGAGGCGCCGGCAAGCACGCCATGGTCGCGACCCACGGCTGGACCGAGGGCTCGGGCCAGACGCTCGACCATGTCCTCAACCTCTTCCCGGCCGTCCGCCACCTGCTCGTCACCGACATTAGCCGCGACGGCATGCTGACCGGCCCCAACCTGCCCCTGATCGAGGCGATCGCCGACACCTGGCCGAAAGTCGCGCTGCAGGCATCGGGCGGCGTCGCCAAACTCCACGACCTGCCGCACCTCAAGCAGGCCGGAGCCGCCGGCGTGATCGTCGGCAAGGCGCTGTGGGAAGGCCATTTCACCGTGAAACAGGCGCTTCATGCCAGCCGCTAGGATCATCCCCTGCCTCGACGTCGCCAACGGCCGCGTCGTCAAGGGCGTCAAGTTCCGCGACCATCGCGACGTCGGCGACATCGTCGACCTCGCGCTGCGCTATCGCGACGAGGGCGCCGACGAACTGGTGTTCTACGACATCACCGCCAGCGCCGAGGACCGCGGCGTCGACACTGCCTGGGTCCACCGCGTCGCCGCCGTGATCGACATCCCCTTCTGCGTCGCGGGCGGCATCCGCAGCCGCGACGAGGCCGCCCGCGTGCTCGAACGCGGCGCCGACAAGATTTCGGTCAATTCGCCCGCGCTCGAACGCCCCGACCTCATCGCCGAACTCGCCGACGCCTTCGGCCGCCAGTGCGTCGTCGTCGGCATCGACAGTCTCGTCACAAAAGACGGCAAGTGGATCGTCAAGAAATATACCGGCAAGCCCGAAGCGACGATCGACGCCGGCCGCGAAA
>NZ_JANMWY010000184.1:0-2034 GCF_031380695.1 Sphingomonas sp.
GTCGAGCGCTTCTTCAGCAAGCTCAAGCACTTCCGCCGCATCGCCACCCGCTACGACAAGCTCGCCGACAACTTCCTCGCCATGGTCAAACTCGCCTCATTGCGGCTGTGGCTGCGCGCTTATGAGTCTACGGCCTAAACACGGTCAACAGCGCCTGTTTCTAAACAAGCGTAGCTAAGTAGCTCCGTCAAGCAACAGGTCGAGCAGATCGAGGGCGCCCTTCACCTTGTCCAATGCCGTGACACGTGTGGCGGATGTCCTCGCTACAACCAGCGCGTGAGTCGCGCCTTCCAGCGCATTAATGACGGCGTCTGACTTTGTCGATGTTGCGTACAAAAGCGGTCCAGTCGGAATGCCGCTGTCCCAGTGCCGCCACGTAGGTCAGTGCGCCCCGGCGAACCTGCGGACTTGAACGCGTCGCGCGTACAGGGGACCTAGCATCATGGCGGTTGTTAACCTGGCGGGCGGCGAAGGTCCCTGAAGTGGAGGCGACAAGCCGGGGCGGTTGCTGAGAAGCGCGCGCCAGCCGGATCGGGCGCTAGTGCTGGGCGGTCGCCCCCCGTCGCCAATTCGTCCGGACATCCGCAGCAGCCGCCGAGTCGCTTGTCAAAAGTCGATGATGTCGACGGGATCGCCCACCGACAAAGCGGCGGCTCCGGCGCGTTGGCGGATCAGGACATTGCCATCGGCAAGTCCTTTTTGCGCGCCGCTGTCCTGATTGGAGAGTGGCTCGACCAAAGCTTTATCGCACCGCGCGCGCGTAAAGGTCTCGCGCTCGCCGCAGGGGCCGAGTGCGGCCTGTAGCGTGGCCCATCGCCACCGCGCCGCACGGGCGTGGTCATCGCCGCCGAGCCCGGCGAGCAGGGGCGCGAGGATCAATCGGGCGGTGACCAGTGCCGAGGTCGGGTTGCCTGGCAGGCCGAGTACCAGCGTGTCGCCGACGCGCCCGAACCAGACCGGCTTGCCCGGCTTCATCGCGACCTTCGCGAACAGCAGATCGAGCCCGAGATCGGCCAACACCGCCGCGGAATAATCGCGTTCGCCGAGCGACGCGCCGCCGGTAACGATGAGCAGGTCGGAGCGGTCGAGCGCGATCGCTGCGGCGTGGCGGATGAGAGCGGGCTCGTCGCGCACCCGTTCGCGACTGACCACGCGCCCACTCCAATCGGCGACGAGCGCGGCGACCCCGAACGACACGCTTTCGGGGATCGACCCGGGATGCGTGCGCGCGGACCCCGGTTCGACGAGCTCGTCGCCGGTGCCAAGGATGGCCACGCGGGGCCTGCGCCACACGCGAACTTCGGCGAGGTCGGCACCGGCCGCCGCGACCATGGCGCGCGCGTCGAGGCGGCGCCCGACTTCGAGTAGCGGATCACCGGCACGGAAATCGGAGCCGCGCGGGCGAATATGGCGGGCCATGGAGTCCGCCACGGTGAGGCCCACGGCGTCCCCGTCCCGCGTCGCATTTTCCTGCATCACGACGCGGTCGGCGCCTGGGGGAACGGGCGCGCCAGTGAAGATCCGCACGCACTCGCCGCCCCCCATCCCGCCGGCGAACGCCGCGCCGGGAAAGGATTCACCGACCAGCCGAAGCGGCGAACGATCGCCGTCGCGGACCGCATAGCCGTCCATCGCCGACACGTCGGCCGGCGGCCAGTCGACCTGCGCGACGACCGGTTCGGCCAGGATGCGGCCATGGGCGTCGGCCAAGGCAACCAATTCGGACCCGAGCGGTCGGGCCTCCCCGGCGACGATTGCCCACGCCTCGTCGAATGAGATCATCGGGCCGGTTCGCAGACACCTTCGGCAATGACAACGGGCGGGGCGCAAGGGCGAGCGGCGACGCGATGTCCGATGTTAACCACGAGCGGCCCATCCTCCGCGAGCGCAGCCGTGGCAAGCCCGACCAGCCATATTTTACTTGGGTGGAGCGACTTGGCGAGGCGATCGGTCTCACCCCGTGCGCCGGGCGCGGCTAGCGCTTCAGCCGCTCGGCGTGCCAGCGGACATGGTCGGCCATGAAGGTCGAAATGA
>NZ_JANMWY010000306.1:0-5265 GCF_031380695.1 Sphingomonas sp.
GCTCGGTTACGATCCGGTCGACCACGCCGAGTGTTTTGAGGTCGGCGGCGGTGACCTTCATTGCCTCGGCCGCGTCCGCCGCCTTGTCCGCCGTGCGCCACAGGATCGACGCGCAGCCTTCGGGCGAGATGACCGAATAAATCGCATTTTCGAACATCAACACGCGGTTGGCGGCGGCAATCGCCACCGCGCCGCCCGATCCGCCCTCGCCGACCACTACGGCGATCAGAGGCACCTTGAGCGCGAGGCACTGTTCGGTCGAGCGGGCGATCGCCTCGGCTTGGCCGCGCTCTTCGGCCTGCACACCGGGAAAGGCACCGGGGGTATCGACCAGCGTTATCACCGGCAGGCCGAAGCGGTCGGCCAGCTGCATCAGGCGGATGGCCTTGCGATAGCCCTCGGGCTTGGCCATGCCGAAATTATGCTTGAGGCGGCTGGAGGTGTCGTCGCCCTTCTCATGGCCGATGATCATCACCCGCCGCCCGTCGATCCGCGCCAGCCCGCCGACGATCGCCGGATCGTCGCCAAACGCGCGATCGCCGGCCAGCTCGACGAAATCGCCCGCGATGCCGGCGAGAAAATCGTTGAAGTGCGGCCGCTCGGGATGGCGCGCGACCTGCGACTTCTGCCACGGCGTCAGGCGGGCATAGGTGTCGCGCAACAGCTTGGTCGACTTGGCCTCGAGCCGGCCGACCTCGGCATCGATGTCGACCGTGCCCGATTTCGCGGTCGCCTTGAGCTCGGCGACGCGGGTGGCAAGCTCGGCGATCGGCTTTTCGAAATCGAGGTAGGTGGTGGCCATTAGCGGCGCGAGTTAGGCCGCGCGCTGTTTAGGGTCAACTTTTGTCCGCCAGCGGGTGCCGCGCGTTGACCAACTCGACTAGCCGGGCGCTGTCGACATGGGTGTAGATTTGCGTGGTGGCAATGTCGGCGTGTCCGAGCAGCGCCTGCAGCACCCGCAAATCCGCTCCGCCGGCCAGCAGATGCGTGGCGAAGGCGTGGCGCAGGACGTGGGGGCTGACGCGTTCGGGCGCGATCCCGGCATGGGCGGCCATGGCGCGGACGATCTGGAACAGGCGGACCCGGCTCAGGTGCGCCTTGCCGCTCGGGTAAAGCCACGCGCTGTCGCCCGGCACCTGCTCGCGCCACTTGACCACTGCCGCTTCCGCGCGGGAGGAGATCGGCACCAGCCGCTCCTTGGCCCCCTTGCCGCGCAGGATCAGATAGGGCTGGCCGACGCGCAGCGCGCCGCGCGGCAGCGAGACCAGCTCGGTTGCGCGCAGCCCCGATCCGTAGAGAAGTTCGAGCAGCGACAGGTTGCGCACCGCTTCGCGCTGGCCGGACGCAGCGCGCTCCTCGGCATCGCGGAACATCGCCTCGATCTCGGGCGCGTCGAGGATGCGCGGCAGCGGCCGCTGGTGGACCGGGCGCGGCAGGGCCGCCGATGGGTCGTCGGGGCGGAATCCCTCGTCGAACAGGAAGCCGTAGAAGCGACGCAGCGACGACGCCCGCCGGGAGACGGTCGACGGGGCAAGATCGCGCCACGCCTCGCCGAGTCGTTTCAGCGCGGCGCTGTCGGCGGTGCCGACTTCGCCGAGCACCTCGACCCCCGCCTCCAGATCGCGGCGATAAGCAAGGAGGGTGTTGCGCGCCGCCCCCGCCTCCGCCACCATCATGTCGAGGAAGCGATCGACCAGCGCCCGGTCCGCATCGTTCATCAAGACCGGCTAAGCGCCTCTGCGGCGATCATGCGGGCGTTGAAATCCTGGCCGGTGGCGTGCATCGCGGCGGCGATGTGGAACAGGAAAAGCGCCGGAATATTGCTCCACCGGTCGCCGTGAAACGCCAGCCCCGCAAGCACCGTCGCGGTCCCGCCCTGCCCGCGCTTGGCCGCTCCGTCGATCAAATTGGTCCACTCGTTGCGCCGGTCAAGGCCGAAGCCATAGCGGCCCGACAGTTTGCCCGCCGTCGGGCCGTCGATCCGGTCGAGCGCAACCAGGCCGGCGACGAGCAGCGCGCCGCGGCGGTGCCCTTCGCTCGTATCACGGCCGATAAACTGGTCGATGCGCTTGTAGCTGAGGTCCAGGCCACGGGTCGACGGCGCGCCGAGTGCCAGCATCGCCCAGCAAACGTCCTGCGGCCTGTCGTCCATGTCGGCGAGCGCCCGAACCCAGCGCGCCGCCGCCTGATCCATCCCCGCCGCCAGCAGCGACGCGATGAGATTGGGCGCATCTTCGGCCAGCGCGGCGTCGGGTCGCACCTGGCTGGCGGCGATGGCGAGCATGGCGCGCGTCGCCTCGCGCTCGATCGGATCCTTGTCGGCCTTGAGCCACAGCTTGCGCATCGCCGCCAGCCGCGTCGGCTGATCCTTGCCGACGAACGCCAGCCGCAGCTGCCACGCATCGCTCTTGGTCAATTCATCGGGATCGGTGCGGTCGTACTGGGCCGAATAAACGTCGACCAGCGACTGGCCCGAGAAGACGCCCAGTCCCGCCGCCAGCCGCGCAGCCGGAAGACGCTGGTCGACCGCCAGCATCGGCGCCCGCGCAGCCCAGGCACGAAACTGTGGCGCCGCGTCGGCGAATAACCGCTCGGGAATCGCCAACCCGGTCGCACTGGCCAGGCCAAAGCGCCACGCCGTCAGCCCCGGCACAGGATCCCACTCGATCGTCACCGCCCGCTTGGTATCCTGCCCGGCCCCGACCAGCTTGTCGGCCAGGCTGACGTCGATCCCGCCGATCCGCCCGCGCCGGCGCGCATCGTCGATGTCGGCCGCCGCTGATTCCGGATTACCGGCGAGCGAGGAACAGATCGCATCGACCAGCGGCGCGATGCGCGGCTCGACCTTGCTCAGCCCGTCGCGGATCGGGCAAAGCCCCGCCGGATCGGCGCTGGCCAGCGCGCTCTGCACCGCAACCTGCTGCAGCTTGGGGGTGAAATCGGCGACGTCGACCCCGGCGACGAGCATCCGCGCGGCATCGGCCTCGCCCATGCGCAGCAGCAGCCAGGCCCGCTCGGCGGTCCAGTCGGCGCCGTCGATGCCATAGGGCGATTCGGCCCGCGCCAGCAGGGCGTTGCGGAGCGCAATGTGGAGCCAGCGCGACGGCAGCGCGCCCTCGGTATGGCGCATTGCCCGCTCGAGAAAGCGCCCGCTGGCGCCGCCCCACGGGTTGCGCTCCAAGCCGATCGCGGCCGGGTCGAGCCGACCGACCAGCGTCGGATCGCGCCGCGCCCGGTCGGGCACCTCGATCGGCTCGGCGATGTCGGCAGCGGCGGTGTCGGCGGGAGACAGCGAATCGGATTCGGCCACCTGCGCTTCGGCATCACCGGTCAATGGGGCTGGGGTTGCGGTCGCAGCAGGCTCTGCCCCCGGAACGGACGGCGCAGCCGGGGGGGGCGTCTTCGGCGCAGGCGGAGCCGGATCGCCGAAGCCAGGTGGCAAGATCGAGGTCGGTCGATCCTGCGCCAGTACGGGGATCGCCAGCGCCACTACTGCCGCTGCGGCAAGAAGAGCCCTAGTGCGCGGCGGCATCGGGTGCGACGTCGACCTCGACGACCTTGGTCGGCTGCTCGCTGACACTGCGCGACAAGAGGAACACCCCGCCGACGAGCAGAAGGAGCACGATCAACAGCGGCACGAGCGGCGACATCGGGCGGCGGCGCATCGGGGCCGACTGGATTCGGGGAGGAGAGCGGACCATGACGACCTTGGGCTAAATGCTTCGGACGCGCTTTTGCCCGACCTTGCGCCCTTATGTATAGCCCACGTGATGCTTTATTCGCCCATCTTGCCGCCGCGATGCCCCGAATGATCGTCGGCCTCGCCCGGCCAATCGTGCTCGTCGGCCTGATGGGCGTGGGCAAGTCGACCATCGGCCGCCGCCTGGCCGCGCGGCTCGGGCTGGCGTTCGTCGACAGCGACGATGCCATCGCCGACGCCGCTGGCGCGCCCGCCGGGGAAGTATTTGCACGGTTCGGCGAGGCCAGCTTCCGTGACGGCGAGCGGCGGCTGGTGGCGCGACTGCTCGACGGCGCGGTGCGGGTCATTGCGACCGGAGGTGGTGCCTACATCGACCCCGACACGCGCCGCCTGCTCAACGAGCGCGCGATCACGGTGTGGCTCGATGCGCCGGTCGAGGTGCTGGTGGCGCGAACGGCACGGCGCGACACGCGGCCGCTGCTCAACACTGGCGACCCTAAAGCGACCCTAGCCCGCCTCGCAGCGGAGCGATCGGCCTTTTACGCCGAGGCGCATATCCACGTCATCAGCGCCGATGGCGCCCATGGTGACGTCGTTGAGACGATTGTGGCGGGCGTGGAGGCGCATCTGGCAGGGGGGAAGGTGCGCTAGGAAGCAGAGATCGCCGCCAGCAGCGCGCGGAACGGCAGCAGGATCGCGCCGTGGCGGCCGATCTTGGGCAGCGCGGGGGCGAGGACTGCGAGGCCGGGCCAGTTCCCTGGATCGACCCGCTTACCCGTAAGCCAATCGGTCAACTCCGCCAGCGCTTGCGCGACCTCCGCGCGCGACCGCCCGACCGCATGCGCGCCCATCAGCGCCGCGCTGGCCTGCCCGAACGCGCACGCCTCGACCGACTGGCCGAGCGCGGCGACGCGGCCGTCCTCCATCCGCACCGACGCCGCGACGCGGCTTCCGCACGTCGGGGAGCGAAGTTCGGCATGGCCATCGGCGCGATCGAGCGCGCCGAGGTGCGGGATGCTCGTCGCGAGGCGAAGAATGTCGCGCGTGTAAAGCGGCTCGCTCACGCCCGGCGCCAAGTCGTCCCGTTCGGCCCGTCCTCAAGGATGATCCCCTCGGCAGCGAGTTCGTCACGGATGCGGTCGGCGGTGGCGAAGTCGCGGGCGGCTTTGGCGGTGGTACGCTTGTCCAGACTTAATTCGATCGCCGAATTGTCTGATCCTGGCGGCCGAAACCACGAACCTTTGCTTGTTAGCAACCCGAGAAATTGCGCAGTCGATGCCACGTTACCGTCGCCGACGATCTCATTTAAGCGTTTGATCGCTAGGGGGGTATTTAGGTCATCGCGAAGCGCGGAAACCACACCGTCGTCGGGTAGTGGTAGTTCGCCCGGTTTGAAGTCGCCTGCACGTTCCCAAACATCAGGTCGGAACCTCTTGACCTTACGATACAGTCCGTCGAGCGTCGATTTGCACTGTGACAATAAACTTTCTGTCCACGGCATCGGACTGCGGTAGTGGCCGCTGAGCAGAGCCATTCGAAGAGTCTCTCCCCGATGCCCCGCCGCC
>NZ_JANMWY010000316.1:0-8496 GCF_031380695.1 Sphingomonas sp.
CCCTACCGGTCAAAATCGATGACCGTCGTCACCAACTCCGGCGGCCAGTGCATTTCGGCGCAGAACTGCGGTGGCCTGTTCGGCGGCCTCCCGGCACCGGCCAGCCATTATCTGGTCAGCTATGGTACCGATTTGATGGAAAAAGCGCGCAACCGTATTGTGCCGGCCAGCATCTATGACCTGACCGCCGAACGGACCGTGCCATTGCGCGCGAAATCGAACGGCGCGCCCCTCGACGCAGGCGACGTGATGGAAATCCGGACCGGCGGCGGCGGCGGTTATGGCGATCCGCTCGAGCGCGAGCCGGCCCGCGTCGCCCGCGATGTCGAGCTTGGCTACACTTCGCTGGATGCTGCGACGTCGATTTACGGGGTGGCGCTGTTGTCCGACGGCACCCTCGACGGGATTGCAACCGAAGCGCTGCGAAACAAACTGCGTGGCGAGCGGGCTTCGTGGCGCGCCTCGGGCGTCAATGACGACTCGCGCCGGGCTCCGGCTACCGGCGAACCGTCGCGGCGTATCCACGCATACGTTGCTGCAGTCGATCAGGATGGCGAACGCGTGCTGGCGTGCGACAAGTGCGGGCATCGTTATTGCGGCTATAGCGGCGACTACAAGGCGGCAGCGCTGATGGACGAAACTTCGGCGACAATCATCCCTTCGAACGTCGATCCCGCTCATTTTGTTGATGAACCTATCGTCCTACGCCGCTTCTGCTGTCCTTCTTGCTACGTGCAGGTCGGTGCCGAAGTTACCAAGGCGAACGAACCGGTTAAAGCTGAAATGGTCTTCGCATGACTGATACCATCCATCCCTTCCTCGACGGCAAACCGAAGCAGATGTTGATCGGCGGCCAGTGGGTCGCGGCGCAGTCGGGACGCACATTCGACACCGTGAACCCCGCCACCGGGAAGGTCATCGCACAGCTGGCCGAGGGGGCCGAGGAAGATGTCGATCGCGCGGTCGCTGCCGCACGTACCGCGTTCGAAGGCCCGTGGAGCCGGTTCAAGCCCTTCGATCGACAGGCATTGATGCTGGCGATCGCCGACACGGTCGAGCGCAGATTCGACGATCTGTGCGTGCTGGAAACGCTCGACATGGGCGCGCCGATCGCACGTACGCGGACCTACAAGCGCTGGATTGTCCAGGCGCTACGCTTTTACGGAGGCCAGGCGGTGGCGCTGGCGGGCGAAACGCCGCACAATTCATTCCCTGGCGATCTGTTCAGCTATACGCTGCGCGCCCCGATCGGGGTCGTCGGCGGCATCATTCCGTGGAACGGGCCGCTGATCTCGCAACTGTGGAGTATCTGCCCGACGCTCGCGACCGGCTGCACGTTGGTGCTCAAGCCAGCCGAGGACGCCTCGCTCGGCGTGCTGCGGTTTGCCGAGATCATGCAGGAAGCTGGCTTGCCTGACGGCGTCGTCAACGTCGTGACGGGCATGGGATCGACGGTCGGGGCGCGCCTTGCGGCCCATCCTGGGGTCGACAAGATTGCCTTCACCGGCTCGACCGCGACCGGTCGCAAGATCATTGAAGCTTCGGCAGGCAACATGAAGCGGGTTGCCGTCGAGCTGGGCGGAAAGTCGCCCGACATCATCTTCGCCGATGCTGACTTGGCACGGGCGGGGCCCGGCGCGGGCATGGGCTGTTTCAACAACAGTGGCCAGATCTGCTACGCTGGCACGCGCGTCTTCGTGCAGCGACCGATTTACGACGAATTCGTCGAGGGCCTCGCCGCCTTCAGCAAGACGATCAAGGTAGGCGACGGGATGGACCCCGAGACTCAGCTTGGCCCGCTCGTTTCCGGTCGGCAGATGGCCACCGTATCAGGCTATTTCGATCTTGCCCGTGCGGAAGGAGCGCAGGTCGTCGCCGGCGGCGAACGACTTGGCGGCGATCTGGCTGACGGCTATTTCGTGCCGCCGACGGTCCTGTCGGGCATGACGAACGACATGCGAACCGCGCGTGAGGAGATTTTCGGGCCGGTCGCCTCGGTTATTCCATTCGACACCGAAGATGAAGCAATCCGCCTAGCCAATGACACGCAATATGGGCTGGGCGGCGCGGTCTGGACTCGTGATGTGGGCACCGCGCATCGCGTGGCACGCGACATTCGCACCGGGACGATGTGGGTCAATTGCTATGGCACGACAGAGGTGACTGTACAGTCCGAAGGGTTCCGAATGAGCGGATACGGCGTCAAGGGCGGCCGTCGCCACGTCGAAGAATATCTTTACAACAAGACGGTCTGGCTAAACCTCGCCTGACGAAATGCGATCGGTACGGGCGGCAGCGACAACTGCTGCCCATCCGGTCGTGTCAATTGACGAACACGCCCTTGCCGCCCGCCTGCTTGTCGAACGCCTTATACGCTGCTTCTGCCTGGTCGAGCGTCCAGCGGTCGGTAAACAGTTTGTCGACCTCCAGCCCGTGATCCGCAATGAAGCGCACGCAGTCAGCCTGCGCGGCGCTGCTGAGTGTCCAAGAACCGACCAGCGTTAGCTGTTTGCGGATGATCTCGGGGCTCACGTTCAGCGTGACCTCGCCGCCCTCGCCAACAAAACAAACCATGCCCCAGGCCGACGCACAGCGCACCGCCGCCGATCGGCCCGCCGCCGCGCCCGACGTGTCGAGCGCCTTTCCAGCGCCCTTGCCGCCGGTCAATGCCATGATCGCTTCGACCGGATCATCGACGCTTGCATCGATGATGTGCGCGGCACCGAAATCCTTGGCCGCCTCCACGCGATCGGCGCTGACGTCGACGGCGATCACCCGTGCCCCCATCGCTGCGGCGAGCTGCGTTGCCGATAGCCCGACCGGTCCCTGGCCGAAGATTGCCACCGTGTCCCGTGCGGACACGTTCAGGCGCAACAGCGCGCCGTACGCGGTGCCGGTTCCGCACGAAATCGCTGCTCCGGTGGTGAAAGAGATTTCGTCGGGCAGGGCGATGACTGTCTCGACCGCCGCCCGCATATAGGGCGCGTGGCCGCCATGCCCGGTTACGCCGTAAACGACGGCAGTGCGATCGCACATCTGCGTCCAGCCCGTCCGGCATTGCGGACAGGTCCAGCAGCCCTGATAATGGTGCAGCGTGACGCGGTCGCCGACGCGGACGATGCGTGGATCGACATCGTTGCCAACCGCAGCCACCACGCCGCATGGCTCGTGGCCGGCGATTACTGGCTGGCCACTGTCCTTCAGCCCCAGCGCCTTGAACGCCGCGCCTGCGGGCGGGCGATACAGCTTCAGGTCGCTGCCGCACATTCCTGAAGCTTTGATCTCGAGGACCACGTCCCGCGGTCCAGGGGTGGGATCAGGAAACTCGATAAGGTCCAGGGTACTGTCGCCGGTGAACACAACCGCTCGCATTTTTTGCTTCCTCTCGTTTGGACTCGTGGCTCAGCGTCCGGCGAAGACGGGCGGGCGCTTCTGCATGAAGGCTCGCGGGCCTTCCTTTGCATCCTCGGTCGCCGCGTTGTCCTTGGTGCATTGCGCCTCGATCGCGAACGCCTCCTCAAACGGTAACCCGTTCGAGCGCACCATCGCTTCTTTTGTCTTCGCCAAGGCGATCGGCGCCCCCAAGCTGATCCGGCGGGCAAGTTCTTCTGCAACGCTCATTACCTGATCCGGCGGCACGACGCGATTGACGAGTCCCATCGCCAGCGCCTGCTCTGCGGTCACCGGTTCGCCGACCAGTGCCAGTTCCATTGCCATCGCCCATGGCACCTGGCGCGCCAGCCTGACGAGCGATCCGCCACCCGCGATCAGCCCACGTCGGACTTCAGTCACACCAATGGTCGCTTCGTTCGACATGACGCGGATATCCGTGCCGAGAACCATCTCGGCGCCTCCTGCCAAGGCATAGCCATTAATCGCTGCGACGACGGGTTTGAAGAACGTGGCGCCGCGCAAGATCGCCCCGTACAGCTGCTTGCGGTCCCGCGAGAACCGCTCCTCCCATTCGCCGACCGGCGGACGCGTCCGCATCATCAGCGGGATCGTAGTGCCCAGGTCGCCGCCGGAAGAAAATGCCTGATTGCCCGAACCGGTCAGGAGCGCCACGCGAATTTCGCGATCATCGGCAACGTCGCGCCACACGTCGCACAGGCGAACCAACATCTCCGGCGAGAAGGCGTTGCGCTTGTCCGGCCGGTTGAGCGTCACATAGGCGATGCCGCCGCGCTTCTCGTACAGGACATGCGGCTCGGTAGCGGTCATGCCGTCTTCTCCGTTTCGCGCTCGGCCAGCCAGGCGATGACGCGCGCGGTGACGCCCGGGCGATCGGCCTTGCCGTTCGGCCCACGGCTCAGCGAGTCTACCGACATCACCGCCCGGGGAACCTTATGTCCGGCCAGCCGACCGCGCAAATGATCGAGCAGCGCCTGCTCATCGGGGACTGCGCCGTCGGCCCACTCCACCGCAGCAGTCACCATCTGGCCGAAGCGCGCATGCGGAACGCCGACAACCAGCGCGTCCGCGATTCTATCATGTGATTTGATCGCGTCCTCGACTTCCTCGGGAAAGACCTTCTCGCCGCCCGTATTAATACAGGTCGAACCCCGGCCGAGGAGCGTGATAGCACCGTCATCATCGATCGTAGCGAGGTCGCCGGGGACCGCGTAGCGCACCCCGTCGATCACGGGAAAGGTCGCCGCCGTCTTTTCAGGATCCTTGTAATAGCCGAGGGGAATATAGCCCCGGACTGCCACCCGGCCTACCTCGACGCCGCCCTTTGCGAGCGGCCGTCCGGCCTCGTCGATGACGCAGGCGTTCTTACCCAATTGGAAGCGCGATCCACTTGCCGCCCGTTTTGACGAGGTAAGTGCCCGGCCCATTCCGCTCGCCTCGCTGGCGTTGAGGAAATCGATCAACAAGGTCTCTGGGGCATGTGCCAGCAAACGCTCCTTGACACTGGCACTCCACGCCATGCCCGAAGAAGACACCACCCTGAGTCGCTGGACGTTCCACCGCCCAGGTTCGCTATCCAGCGCGTCAACGATCGGGCGGCAGAAGGCGTCGCCGACGATGCAGAGATCGGTCACGCCCTCTTGAACGATCACGTCGAGCAACGCCGCCACATCGAATGACATTCCGGGCAGCGTGACAACCGTGCCGCCCCGGTTGAGGATCGTCGCGGCGAACACGAAGCCAGTGCCGTGCATCAGGGGTGCGGCGGGCAGGCCGACCGGCGGCGCAACGCCGTGGAGTCGCTTGCGGACGTGATCGAGGTCGGCAATTTCGGGATCGCCGGTCGTGTTGGAGGCCAGAAACAGGTCGTGCTGGCGCCACATCACTCCGCGTGGGAGGCCGGTCGTGCCACCAGTGTAAATGAGAACCTGGTCGTCGCCATTGCGACCCTGGGCCGCAACGGTCCGCCCAACCGACGATTCCGCCGCTTTATGGTAGGGAATGGCCCAGCTAGGGCATGAAGCCTCGCCGTCGTCAACGAATAGCCAAACCTGCACCGAGGGGCAGCGCGCGCGCACCGCATCGGTCTGCGCAGTAAAAGCGCCATGGAAGACCACCGCGGCGGCATCGGCGTTGGTCCACAGCTGGACCAGTTCATCACCGGTGTAGCGATAATTGGTGTTTACCGGAACCAGACTTGCTTTCAGAGCCGCGAACACACTCTCCAGATAGGCCGGTGCATTATGGAGGTAGAGCGCCACCTTGTCTTGCGGCTGCAGCCCACCGTCGAGCAACGCCGCCGCAATCCCGTCCGCGCGTCGGTCGAAGTCGCGCCAGGTAATTCGCTCGTCGCCGTGGACGAGCGCAGCCCGGTTGGGAATTTCAGCGGCGATTGTTTCCCAGACGTCTGCGAACGTCCACTCAGACGGTCGCGATGTCGTCGGATTCAAAATTTCGGTCGATTGCCCTTGCAATGCCCCGCCTCCCGTTACCCTTGACCACATTATTCTATGGTCCTACATTAGGATCTTCAAAGAATCTAGAGGGCGACAATGAGAAATCCAAGCGCTTCTAACTCCGCGCTTGGCAGCGCAGCGTTCGCCCCCCTTGCCGGTGTCCGAATTGTCGATTTTTCCACCAACATGGCAGGTCCTTATGCCACCATGATCCTTGCGCAGCTTGGCGCCGATGTCGTGAAGGTCGAAGCGCCAGCCGGCGACGACGCCCGCGCGTGGCCGCCGGACGTTGACGGGGCCAGCGTCGTCCATCGCCACATGAACGCCGGTAAGCGCGGCGTCGTGCTCGACTTGGGGACCAGTGCGGGTCGCGAGGCCGCGCTGGGGCTTGCGGCGCGCTCCGATGTCTTGCTGCAGACCATGCGACCGGGAGTCGCGGATCGAATCGGCATTGGCGAAAACGCAGTCCGTTCAGTGAACCCCGACATCCTCTATTACTCGCTCAGCGCGTTCGGAGCGGGTCCGGTCGGTCGCGATCTACCAGGCTATGACCCGCTGGTTCAGGCGTTTTCGGGAATCATGCGGATGAACGGCCATGACGGGGCACCGCCGGTGCGCTGCGCGCCGTCGGTGATCGACTTGGGAACTGGCCAGTGGATCGCGATGGGTGTGCTGGCGGCCATGCTAGCGAAGCAGCGCGGCCAGCCCATTCGCGCGCTGGATACCGCGCTCGTCGATACGGCCTTCAGCCTCGTCGCCTATCAGGCCACGACGGCACGAATGACCGGTCAGCGGCCCAAGCGCGCGGGCTCGGGAAACCCGATTGCAGCTCCGTATGAGGTCTATCCCGCCCGCGATGGCGATCTGATGATTGCAGCACCGAACCAACGGCTGTGGGAGCGAGTAACCCAGGTGCTTGGGGTATCCGAGTTACTTTCGGACCCTCGCTTCCTGACAGTCGCCGATCGCAGCCATAACAATAGCGAGCTGACGGCCGTGATTACCGCTGCGCTCGCGGGCGAAGACGTGGCCGTTTGGGTCGAACGGTTGCAGGCCGCGGGAGTGCCGGTCACGCCGGTTGCCGGGCTTGAGGAGGCAGTTCTCGCCGACGCTACCGTCGAGCGGAGGATCTTTGCCGAGTTGGACGGCGTACCGCATGTTCGGCTGCCCTGGATCGCCGACGGGAAGCCCGTGCCCTGGGCCCGGTCGGCACCCCGCTTGGGCGAACACACCATCGAGGTGCTCCGCGAAAGCGGCCTCGACCAAGCCGTGATCGACGCCATGTTGAGCAACGGCGCCGCGGCCGCGGATCCCGCACGGGAGGCCACGCGATGAGTGGCGCGAGCGGAACGCCGCTGCGCGTGGTTGAAATCAGCAGCGGCATCGCCGGCGCCTATTGCGGATGGCTGTTGCAACAGATGGGTGCCGAGGTGGTCCGCATCGGCACCTTGCCAACCGCAACCGACGGTTCCGATCAGATCGCGCTGGCGCTGGCCTATTATGCGGCCGACAAGCAGGCGACATCGCCTGAGGGTACAGCCGACGCGGTCGCCAGTGCTGACTTGCTAATCACCGATGATGCCGCAAGCTTCAAGGCACTGATCGGTCGCACGATAGCCGAAGTAGCAGCCGGCCAGCCGGATACGGTCTTCGGTGTTACCTCCGTCTTCGGACTGACCGGCCCGCTGGCCGGTGTGCCCGCGGCGGCGATCGATGCACAGGCCGAAGCGGGAGTTGCCTGGGCGCTCGGGGAGCCGGGTCGGCCGCCGCTCGCCATCCCGCCCGGCGTGCTGGAATGCCAGGCTGGCGCGCATCTCGCCGCCGCTTGCCTGATGGCGCGGCTGTCGGGACCCGCGCCCGATGGCGGACGGATCGTCGACATCGCGCTAACCGACGTGCTGGCGCATTATGTTGGGGTCAATTGCCGCTTCTATATCCATCACGGAATGAGTTGGCGACGCGCGGGGCGACGGGCGGCCGATTCGGGGGGTGCCTATCCCTTCGTCATCCTACCCTGCGCCGACGGCGCTGTATGCTTGTCGGGCCGAACTCGCGCCGAGTGGCAGCGCTTCGTTGAGGCGATGGGATCGCCGACGTGGTCGCAAGAGCCGCGCTACCAGAAGCTGCGCGCGATGGGACAGCAATATCCGGAGGAAGTCGATGCGTTGATTGCGCCCTGGCTGGCCGAGCGCACCAAGGCCGAGATCGAAGAGATCGCCGATCGCTACCGCCTGACCATCGCGCCGCTGCGCAACCTAGCCGACGTGCTCGCGACCCCGCAGCTGGCCGAGCGCGGTTTCCTGCGTCCGTGGACTGTTGACGGTCGCCAACTGGTCGGCCCCGGCTTGCCGTTTCGGGTGGCAGAAGCGCGCGGCGTCGCGCAGGCGTCGAACGTGGCGGGCACCCTGCTGGCACATGCCGGCGGCGCGCAACACGCGACCGGGACCGGCCCGCTTACTGGTCTGCGCGTCCTCGACCTGGGCTGGGTCTGGTCCGCGCCTCAGGTCGGCAGTATCCTGGCCCAACTAGGGGCGGAAGTCATTAAGGTCGAGCACCGCGCGCGGCCCGACAATTCGCGACTGTCCGGCGTTATCATTCGCGACGGCCAGCGGATCGAGGGCCAGACCGC
>NZ_JANMWY010000283.1:0-5849 GCF_031380695.1 Sphingomonas sp.
ATCGACAACATGCGCAAGGCTACCACGGTCGGCGCATTGGCCGGTGACATTGGCCAAGCCAGTGGCGGTACCAGCAACACCATCGCGGTGAATATGAGCTTCGACTATCCCGACCCGGTGAAGGCCCAGGCGGTGCTGCAAAGCTATGTCGCCAACTTCCTGCGAATGGACAATGAGACGGTCGAGCAGCAGGCCGGGCTCACCGTGCGCTTCCTCCAGGACCAGGCGACCAAGCTCCAGGGCCAGGTCGACGTCATCGAGAATCAGATCACCGAGCTCAAGGCGCGCAACGGATCGGCGTTGGCTTCTGTTGGCGGCGGCGGGATGATGATCGATACCGGTAGCTACACCGCCCAGATTGCCGGGCTGGAATCGCAGAACCGCCAATTGCTCGCGGCGACGAGCCGGGGCCGGGGCAATCCCGATCTTGCAGCGGCGGAATCGTCGCTGGCCGCGGCGCGCGCCAAATATTCCGATACGCACCCCGACGTTCTCCAGGCTCAGCAGAATCTCGAGCAGGTGCGCGCCATCGCGCGGGCGAACCCCGGCCTGGATGACTCCAGCCTGATCCGCCAGCAAATCGAAGCCAACAACCGGGCGATCGCCAATCTGTCCGAAAGCCGATCGGCATCGCTGGCGCGTGCCGCGGCCGCGTCATCCGGCTCGGCGCGGGCACCGGCGATCCTCGAGCAGGCGATGCAGCTGGAGAATCAGGCGAGCACGTTGCGCGACCAGTATAAGGATGTCTCGGCGAATTTGCTGAAGGCCCAGAACAGTGAACGCATGGCCAATGAGCAGCGCGCCGAACGACTGTCGCTGGTCGATGCGCCGGACCTGCCCGACACGCCGCAATCCCCCAATCGCCCGCTGCTGATCTTCGGCGGGCTAGCTGCGGGCCTGATGCTCGGCCTGTTGCTTGCGCTCGGTATCGAGCTCGTGACGCAGCCCATGCGCAGTCCCAATCAGATCGAGGCTATGGGTCTGCCGGTGTTGGGCGTCGTGCCCATATTAATGACCGGGAAACCAGAAAGGCGCATTTGGGGTTGGCCGTGGCGTCGGAAGGAAAGCCTTGCTTAACATGGACAGGATGAGCGGCGCCGCCGAATCGATGGACAAGATGCCGGAAGGATCGCTTCCGCTGAAGCTGCCGACTCTCGATCAGGCGCAGAGGTTGCCGGTCGACCTGACGGCGCTGAAATCGCTCGGAATATTCGGCTTCGACAGCATCGATCCGCGCTCGCGCAGTTTCAATTTGATTCGCGCGCGGCTGACCAGTCTCCACCGCGAGCGCGGATGGCGGCTGTTCGGGATCGTCTCGGCGACGTCGCAGGTCGGCAAGTCCTATATGGCGGCGAATGTCGCTGCCGCGCTCAGCCGCAATCCGCGCTATGATGCCACGCTGGTCGATCTCGACCTGCGCCGCGGGTCCGCCAGCAGCCAGTGCGGCATCGACGCCGACGTCAGCATGCGCGACTATCTCGACGGCGTGGATACGGTGCGCACGCCGCCGGCTTACGCCTTCGATGGGCAGCGGCTGCTGATCCTGCCGACGCGGGCCGGGGTCGTTCGCTCGGCCGAAATGCTCGCCGGTGTCCGCGCGCAGGCGATGTTCCGGGCGATGCGGGCCGACGCGCAAAACAGCCTGTATATTGTCGACTTGCCGCCGGTCTTCGCCAACGACGATGCGTCGACCGTGATGCAGCGCCTGGACGCCTACATCCTCGTTGCCGAGGAAGGGAAAACGACCAAGCGCGAAATCCGCGAGGCCACGGGCCTGCTGGGCCAGGAACGGCTGGCGGGTGTCATCCTCAACAAATATCGCGGCGGCCTGATGAGCGAAGGTTATGGCGTCGAAGATTATTACAACCGCGGCTATGGCTATGGCGCGGACGAGCAGGCGACTGAATAGCGACAGACTGGCTGAATAGGGGCAGTGACGGAGCCCGGCCGCGAGACCGGGCCTCCCTTCGCTCATTACTTCTTCGGTGCGAAGCCGTCCTTATACTCGATCTTCGCCGATCCCCGCAGGCTCTTGAGCCGCGTCTCCATGAACTTCTGACCATCGCCCTGGCGGATGGCCGCGACTGCCTGAGCCTTGGCCTCATCGGGCGGGGGCGGGGCCGGCTGCCGACCAGTGATCACATTGGCGACGCTGCGCGGTCCGGCCGGGACGATGAACGGCTCTCCGGTCGGCAGGGCACTCAGTTTGATGTAAAGGTCATGCGGCACGATCGCGGTATTGATCTTGTTCTTGCCGCGGTTGAAGGCGATCCCGCTCTGGCTGAGCGCGGCGGTGAGTGCATCGAGCGAATGGGCGTCCGCGATCCTCTTGAGCGCTGCGGCATCTGTCGGCGTCGCATAGAAGAGCTGGTCGAGATCCCAGGCTTCGCGCTTGGCGAACATTTCCGGGCGCGAAGCCTGGAAGGCGGCGATCGCGTCGGGCGACGGTAGTTGGGCGGTGTTGAGCTGGCGCGACGCCAGCATTCCGATCAGCAGATCCTCGTTGGCGCGCCGTTGCTTGTTGAGAAATTCCGGCGATTTATCGAGCCCGTCGGTCTTGGCTTGCTGCGCGAGCAGGCGCCGGTCGACCATCGCCTGGAGAACCTGGTTGCGGGCCTTGTCCTTGTCGAAACCGGTGGGGACGTTCACCTGCGAGAGTTCGGCATTGAGCTCGGCCGACGTGATTTCCTCGCCGTTGACGACGGCGACGGTCTGCCCTTCCGCCTTGCGATCACAGCCCGCGATGACCGACGCAACCAGACAGGCGGTAATGAGTTTTTTGTGCACGGAATTGGCCCTCGCTATTTGCAAATCTTCCGGGTTCAAGCGATAGCATGGCGACAGGATCGTGACTACACGCCTGATCGAGCGAGGGTGGCATGGAAACGATTTACGACTGGGTCACGTTGGGAATCTTCGCCGGACTGGTCGTCTTGTTTCTGCAGCGATCCACATCTGAGACTGAGCACGAAAAGGATTCGCTCGGCTGGTATCTCGCGGCGGGCGCAGGATGCGCGGTGACAAATTATTTCGGCAACAAGGGCAATGATATTGTCGCCGTAGTGGTCCTTGCCGCGACACTTGGGCTCATTTTCGTATTTCTGAAACCGTTTAATTTCGGATCCAGCGCCGGCCCATAGGCAGGTGTCGCCGTTATCCGACGCCGATCAAGACCTTGCGGGCGAGTGGCGACAGCGACGCGATCAAGGACCGGGTGAAGCCGTCGATCACTGCCAATGCCTCGTCCCGGTCATTCGTGCTGACGGAGATGCGCACCAGCACGGCGTCGGGGATGATCCCTCTCATATTGTCTTGCGCCACGGCCCAGCGTTGCTCGGACCAGCTGATCGGTAGATGTCGTCCGATCCGCGTCCAGTAGACGATCTGCTCGGACCGGCCATCGGCGGTAGCGGTTAGCTGGTTGGTACGCAGCATCAGCGGCCCGACGGGAATGTCATGCTCGATTACGGGAGACAGCTGGAACCCGCCGGCCGGATAACAGACCTCCGGTCGATGAATCTGCAATACGCCGGTCTGGCTGGCGCTTTGCGCGGCGAGCATCATGATGGACGGCTGGTTGGGCGCCGAATAGACGCGCGTTAGTAGCTGGCTGTAGAGCAACCGGGACAGCTGATCCTCGGGGGCAGTGACCAGCCCGCTGGCGCTGACGAACGACCAGTCGGCAAAATGTTTGGGGATGATGTCGTCGAGCTTGGCCTTGCCGAGGAAATCCTCGACCGTACGCGGCGTGCGCGCATAAGCCAGCGCGGCCGCGCCGAGGAATGCTCCTCCGATCAGGAACTTGCGACGGTCGAGCCGGTCCTTGTGGATATCGTCGGTCATGCGGCCCTCCGCATGCCGCTGCGGATGCGGTCGACCAGTTCGTCATAGGCGAAGATCGAGATGATGGCGGCAAGGAACATCGTCAGCCCGGCAAAATTGTGGAGGAAGCCCTGCGCGGCGGCTTCGCCGAAATAATAGGTGATCAGGATCAGCACCAGCACGCGGACGAAATTGGACAGGATGGCGACCGGGATAATCGCCAGCGCGATCAGCGACAGCTGCGCGAAGTCGGAGCGATGGCGCAAATAGCCATAGAAAAGGCAAATTGCGCTGAGGCTGAGGATCGAGTTCAGCCCTGCGCAGGCTGCGGCGACGAGTAGCTCATATTGCGCGATCTGGATCATCACGCCGGAATTGGCGATCGGATAGCCCAGTCCGTGAAGCAAGCTGACCGCAGTCTGCGAAATGAGGATCTTGATTGGCTGCGTGACGGCGGCGACGACCGTGTCGGGCGGCGGCAGGGTCAGCGCGAGGTAAAGAAGCGGAAACCAGAGCTGCCGCAGGATCGCCCCACCCCAGAGCAGATAGGCACCGACGAGAAAGGCGCCATAGATGGCGAAGGCTTCGATCTCGAGGATGCCGGTTACCCGGGCGAGGAAGAAGACGATCAGCAGAACGCCGATGGCCAGCGACGCCAACAGCGGGCGCGGCGGCACGCGCGGAGCATCCGACTGCTTATACTCACGCCACAGCAGCCACAGGCCCGTCGCCAGCACGAGCGGGCCGTGACCGCCCTGCTCGGTCGACCAGCTGAATTTGGCAACATTGTAGAGCATCGGCAGCGCCAGCACGACGCAGGCCAGCGCCAACACCAGATTGGCCGGTGTCGGCGGTGGAAACCGCATGGATTGCCTCTCGGAGGCCTCGGCAACCAGCACTTTGCACCCTGACCAGAGAAATTTACTTAATTGGCTTCAGCCTAACGCTGCATGGGACCAGTCGCAAGCGCTCCCGGCGCGGGACCTGCCGCCACTAATCTAGGTGGCCGCGCATGAAGAAAGTTATAAGACCGAGCAATGATTGTCATTCTTCTGATGCTGCTCGCGATCCCGTTCCTGGTGACCGCCTACTTCGTCGTCGAGGTGGCAGCCGGCCTGCCGCGAATGCCGCGACGCGATCTTGCGCCGGCCCTTCCCGGTCGTGTCGCGCTGGTCATGCCGGCCCATGACGAAGCAGCGATCATCGGCGATATCATCGCCACGCTTCGCCCCTCGCTTGAAGGATGGGCGTCGCTGCTCGTTGTCGCCGACAATTGCGTCGATCCGACGGCCGATATCGCCCGCGCCGCGGGCGCAAGCGTGATCGAGCGATCGTCGGCCACTGAGCGCGGCAAGGGCTTTGCGCTGGCGTTCGCGCAGCAGTATCTGCGGAGCGATCCACCCGATGTCGTCATCATCCTCGATGCCGATTGCGGCACCGACCGCACTTCGTTGCAGCTGCTGGCCGGAAGCGCGAGCGCGCTCGGCCGGCCGTGCCAGACGGTCAACCTGATCCGCCCCGATCGAAGCGCTTCGCCGCTAGTGCAGCTGTCGAGCTTCGCGTTCATGCTCAAGAACCTCGTGCGACAGCGCGGGTTGCAGCGGCTGGCGCGGCGCGTTCACTTGACCGGGACGGGAATGGCGCTGCCATGGTCGCTGTTCGATCAGGCGCCGCTGGCGAGCGCGAACATCGTCGAGGATGTCGAACTCGGGCTGCGGATGGAGCGACTTGGCTATCCCCCTCAGCTGGTGTCGGATGCGACCGTGTGGAGCGATCCGAGCAGCGCCTCGGGAACCTTGATCCAGCGCACGCGGTGGGAAGGCGGATTCCTGGCGATGGCGACCGTGCAGGCGCCGCACGCCATCGCCCGCGCGATCGGACGCGGAGACAGGCGGGCGCTTGCGGCGGCGCTCGACCTCGCTGTTCCGCCGCTGACCCTGTTGGCCCTGATCGATGCCGCCGTGCTGCTAGTCGCTGTCGCATTGACGCTAATCAGTGGCGCGCCGTGGTGGCCAGTCGCGCTCCAT
>NZ_JANMWY010000301.1:0-3939 GCF_031380695.1 Sphingomonas sp.
CCATCACCGTCGCGACCAGTAACTGGGGAATGACGATAAAGATGTTGAACAGGCCCATGTAGATGCCGAGCTTCTTTTGCGGCAGCGTGCTCGCCAGGATCGCGTAGGGCATGGCGAGGATCGAGGCCCAGGCGATGCCGACGCCGACCTCGGCCAGCAGCAGCGTCTTCGGGTCCTTGAGGACGAAGAAGCTGGCATAGCCCGCCGCGCCGCACAGCAGCCCGATCATGTGGGTCTTCGCCTTGCCGACGCGGTTCGCCAGCCACGGAAGGAGGGTCAGGGCGGCGATGGCGGCGACGCCGTTGTAGACTGCGAACAGCACGCCGACCCAGTTGCCACCGGCCTGGAACGCCGCGCTCTTGGGATCGGCCGAGCCGAAGAAATTCTGCGCGACGACCGGGGTGGTGTTGATCCACATGATGAACAGCGCCGACCAGCTGAAGAATTGCGCAAGCGCTAACTTCTTCATGATCGGCGGCATGCCGGAGAAATCGCCGACGATCGAGCTGAGCATGTTCGACGAGGTGCCACTGCGCGCCTTGAGGATCGCGGCGAGCGAGGCGAGGCCGTAGGCTATGAGCAGGCCGCCGAGGAGATAGACTTCCTTTTCCAGCCCGAAGCTGCCGACCGCGACGACGATGGCGAAGCCGGCGGCGATCCAGATGGCGCTGCTGCCGAGACCGCGCGCGGCGAGGGCGCGAAGGGTATCGGCTTCGGCTTCCGGGGTTTCGGGATCTTCGCCGAAGCTGGCCATTTCCTCGGGGCTATATTCGCGCGTGGCGATGACCGTCCACATCACCGCGAGGAACAGCGCGAGGCCGCCGAACCAGAAGCTGTAGCGGACCGTAGCGGGGATGACGCCCTCACCAGAAAGGTTGCTGACGCCGAACTTTTCGAGCGCATAAGGGAAAATCGACCCGACCACCGCGCCGGCACCGATGAAGGCGGTCTGGATGGCGTAGCCGGCGGTGTGCTGGCTCTTGTCGAGCATGTCGCCGACGAAGGCGCGGAACGGCTCCATCGAAATGTTGAGGCTGGCGTCGAGCATCCACAGCAGCAGCGCGGCGGCGAGGAGGACGGGGGCGAGCGGCATCAGCAGCAGGGCGAGCGTCGCGAGGATCGCGCCGCCGAGGAAATAGGGGCGGCGGCGACCGAACCGGCCGAGCCAGGTGCGGTCGCTGGCGAACCCGACGATTGGCTGGACGAGGAGCCCGGTGAGCGGCGCCGCGATCCACAGCGCGGGGAGATCGTCGAGGCTCGAGCCGAGGCTTTCGAAGATGCGGCTCATATTGGCGTTCTGCAGCGCGAAGCCGATCTGGATGCCGAAAAAGCCGAATGAGATATTCCACAGGCCGGCGAGCGACTGGCGCGGCTTGGTCATGAACAAATTCCTCCCAGGGGCGCGTGACCCGCCCATACGCGTGAGGCTGGCAAGCTTTGCGCCCGCGTCAACTGGCTTAGCTAGACCCGCGCTCGATCAGGCGGATGGGCAGGAGTGTGCTGGGCGGCGCCTCACCCTCGACCTGGGCAATGAGCGTGTCGACCAATGTTTCACCGGCGCGGCGCGGGTCCTGGGCGATGGTCGTCAGCGGCGGGTCGGACAGGCGCGCGGCGACCATGTCGTCGAACCCGACGATCGACACGTCGCCGGGCACCTCCATCCCCGCCTCGGTCAGCCGCCGCATCGCCCCGATCGCGGTCAGGTCGCTGGCGGCGAAGATGCCGTCGCACGGCAGGCCGGTGGCGAGGAGCTGCTCGGCGGCGGCGCGGCCCGACTCCTCGCTCGGCCGTGCGTCGATCGTCAGGCGCGAATCGACCGCCAGCCCGGCCGCCTTCTGCGCCGTGCGAAACCCCGCCCAGCGCTCGAGAAACTCGGGCGAAGCGGCGTCGGCGGTGCCGAAAAAGGCGAGGTGGCGGCGTCCACGCGAGATGAGATGCTCGGCGGCGAGGCGGCCACCGGCTTCGTTGTCGGAGCCGACGGTAGTCCCGATCTGGCCGTCACGCGCCGCGCCCCAGCGGACGAAATGGGTACCCTGCGTGACCATCTGTTCGAGTCGGGGGCGGGTGGCAAGGTAGTCGCCATAGCCAAGCAGGATCAGCCCGTCGGCCTTGCCGCTGTCCTCAAAATCAATGTGCCAGTCGCCCGACGCCTGCTGGAACGAGATCAGCAAATCATAGCCGCGCTTGCCGCAGGCGCGGACCATCGATCCGACCATCGAGAGGTAGAAGGGATTGATCAGCGTGTCGTCGGGGGTCGGATCCTCGAAGAACAGCAGCCCGAGCGTGCGCGAGCTGCGGCTGCGCAGCGACGAGGCGTGACGATCGACGATGTAGTGGAGCTGCTCGGCCGCAGCCGTGACCCGGGCGCGGGTTTCGGCGCTGACCGCGGCGTTGCCCGACAGCGCGCGCGACACGGTCGGCTGCGACACGCCGGCCAGCGCAGCAATGTCGAACGAGGTCGCGCGGCGCTTGCTCGCCGGGGGCCGTTCAGTATCGGGATCGGGGGATGACATGGGGCGCGACCGTTGCAAAAGGGGCACTGTTGCGAGTGGGTTCCAAGCCTAAGCCGACTGCATACGTATGTATAGCGACGGACGAAATCTATGCGGTTACGCAGCCCGTCAATCCGCATTGGCGGAGCAACGTGGCGCGAATCAAAGCGGCCCACAGGGGATGCACAGGCACATGACCATTTTCACGCGCTCGCTCTATTCGACGACGGCCAGTTCGGCGCTCGTCTTCGCCGCCATGACGCTGGCGTCGCCCGCCCTGGCGCAGACGCCAGCCGCTGCTGGCCCGGTCACGACTGCGGCCGCTGACGACGCGATCGTCGTCACCGGTATCCGCGCCTCGCTGGCCGCGTCGGAGAAGATCAAGAAGAATAACGCGGTGATCGTCGAGGCGATTTCGGCCGAGGACATCGGCAAGCTGCCCGACGTGTCGATCGCCGATTCGCTGGCGCGCCTGCCCGGCGTGACTGCCCAGCGGCTCGAGGGCCGCGACCAGCGCCTGTCGATCCGCGGCCTGGGTCCCGACTTCGGCGTGACTCTGCTCAACGGGCGCGAACAGGTCACCGTCGGTGACAATCGCGGCGTCGAATATGACCAGTATCCGTCGGAATTCTTCCGCAACGTGATCGTCTACAAGTCGGCCAATGCCGCCGTGCTGCCGTCGGGCGTGTCGGGCACGGTCGACCTGCGCATGCTTCGTCCGCTGAGCGAGAAGCGCGCCATCGCAGTCCAGCTGCGCGGGCAGATGAACAGCCAGCACAAGCTCAACCCGGAAGGCAAGCGCTTCGGCTATCGCGCCTCGGGGACGTTCGTCGATCGCTTCGCCGATGACACGATCGGGATTGCGATCGGCGTGTCGAAGACCTCGTCGCCGACCCAGAACGAGCGTTACAATGCGTGGGGCTTTCCAAACGCGCCGGAAGTCGGCGGTGCCAAGATCCTGGGCGGGGCCAAGCCCTACGTCCAGTCGAGCCTGCTTGACCGTACGGGAGTTGTCGGCACGCTGGAATTCCGCCCAAGCGATCGCTGGCATACGACCATCGATGCGCTCTATTCGAAGTTCAAGGAGACCCAATATCTTCGCGGCATCGAATTCCCGATAAACCCGGGCTGGGGCGCCAATACGACCATCTCGCCGGGCTACACGGTCACCAACGGGCTGGTCACCGCAGCGACGATCAACAACGTCGTCGCCGTGGTCCGCAACGACTATAACAAGCGCAGCGCTGACAATCTCTCACTCGGCATCAACAACGAGTTCGCCATCACGGAGAAGGTCAAGCTGACCGTCGACGGCAGCTGGTCACGGGCCAAGCGGACCGACTTCCTGCTCGAGAATTACAGCGGCACCGGCTACAACCAGTCGGGTGTCAAGGACATCATCCGCATCACGGCGAACCCCAACGGGACGTTCGATATCGTCCCGACG
>NZ_JANMWY010000314.1:0-2829 GCF_031380695.1 Sphingomonas sp.
TCCTCGACCATCCTGCTCGACCGGCTCGACCCGCGCACATTGGGCGCGCTGCTCGCTTTCTACGAGCACCGCACTTTCGCCAACGCGGTGCTGCTCGGCATCAACCCGTTCGACCAGTTCGGCGTCGAGCTCGGCAAGCAGATGGCCAAGGCGATCGACGATCCGGCGGAGCGCGCGAAATTCGACCCGTCGACGCGGGCATTGATCGAGAGGGCCGGCCTGTGAGCGACTATAAGAACACGACTGATTTCGATTATGACCTGTTTGTCATCGGTGCCGGTTCGGGCGGCGTGCGCGCGTCTAGGATCGCTGCCGGGCATGGCGCGCGGGCCGCGGTGGCGGAGGAATATCGGGTCGGCGGCACCTGCGTCATCCGCGGCTGCGTACCCAAGAAATTGCTCGTTTACGGCGCCCACTTCGCCGAAGATCTGAACGACGCGGCGATGTTCGGCTGGGACGTGCCGGTCAAAAGATTCGACTGGGCGGTGCTGCGTGACAATGTCGCCGCCGAAGTGACCCGGCTCGAAGGCCTATACGGCCAGACCCTCGCCAGTCACAAAGTCGAGACTTTCCTCGAACGTGCGACCGTCGCCGGGCCGAATACGGTTCGCCTGGCGTCGGGCAAGACCGTCACCGCCGCCAAGATCCTGATTGCTACCGGCGCGCGCCCGTTCATGCCCGAGATCGAGGGCATCGAGCATGCGATCACCTCCAACGAGGTGTTCCTGCTCGAATCGCTGCCGAAGCGCATTGTCATCGTCGGCGGCGGCTATATCGCCAATGAATTCGCCGGCGTGTTCCACCAGTTCGGCAGCCATGTGACGATCGTCAATCGCTCGGACACGATCCTGCGCGGCTATGACGACTCGATGCGCGACCGCTTGCTGCAGATCTCGATCGGCAAGGGTGTCGACTTCCGCTTCAAGGCGAGCTTCGACCGGATCGAAAAGCGCGACGACGGCATGCTCCATCTGGCGATGAACGGCTGCGACGATCTCCAGGCCGACGCCGTGCTGTTCGCGGTCGGGCGCAAGCCCAACATCGAGGGGCTTGGGCTGGAAGAGGCCGGGGTCGAGCTCGGCGAGCGCGGCGAGGTCAAGGTCGACCAGGATAGCCGCACCAGCGTACCGACCATCTTCGCGGTGGGCGATGTCACCGACCGCATCCAGCTGACCCCGGTCGCGATCCGCGAGGGACAAGCCTTCGCCGACGCTCAGTTTGGGTCGGGCGGCACCCCGGTCGATTACGACTGTGTCCCCAACGCGGTCTTCAGCCACCCGCCGATTGCCGGTGTCGGCCTGACCGAAAGCCAGGCGCGCGAGAAATATGGCACGATCAAGACCTTCACCTCGGATTTCCGCGCGATGAAGAACGTCCTCGCCGGCCGCAACGAACGCTCGCTCTTCAAGCTGGTCGTCGACGAGGCATCGGAGCGGGTCGTCGGCATCCACATGATCGGCCCCGACGCGCCCGAAATCCTCCAGGCGGCGGCGATCGCGGTGAAGGCGGGGCTGAAGAAAGCCGACTTCGACGCGACCGTAGCGCTGCACCCAACGATGGCCGAAGAACTGGTTTTGATGCGATGAGCGGCACGGCTGGGACCCACGACGTCGTCATCATCGGGGCCGGCCATAACGGTCTGACTTGTGCCACCTACCTGGCGAAGAAGGGCCTCAAGGTCGCAGTGCTCGAGGCAGCGGACGTCGTCGGTGGTGCGGCGGTGACCGACGAATTCCACCCCGGCTTCCGCAACTCGGCGGCGGCCTACACCGTCAGCCTGCTCAACCCCAAGGTCATCCGCGACCTCGAACTCGAACGCCACGGCCTCAAGGTCGTCCTGCGCAAGATCGACAATTTCCTCCCCGGCGAGCGCGGCCAGTATCTGCTCGGCGGGCGCGACGGGCTGACCCGGGCCGAGCTCGCCCGGCACCATCCCGAGGATGGCCCGGCCTATGACCGCTATGTCGAGCAGCTGGCGACGGTCGTCCCGCTCATCCAGAAATGGCTCCTCAAGGCACCGCCGCAAGTCGGCGCGGGGATCGGCGGATGGCCGTCTTTACTGTCGCTCGGCCGCGACCTCATCGGCCTGTCGACCGAGGAAATCCGCATCCTCCACGACTATGCCACCAAGTCCGAAGGCGATATCCTCGACCGCCATTTCAAGGGCGACCTCGCCAAGGCGCTGTTCGGCTTTGACGGCGTCGTCGGCAATTTCGCCTCGCCCTATTCGGCCGGGACCGCCTACGTCCTGCTCCACCAACTGTTCGGCGAAGCTGCTGGAGTTCCCGGTGCGTGGGGCCATTCCATCGGCGGGATGGGCGCGATCACCCAGGCGATGGCGCGGGCGGCGCGCGAGGCAGGGGTCGACATCCTCGTCAACTCAGCCGTCGACGAAGTTATCGTCGAGAAGGGCCGGGCGGCGGGGGTGATCTCGGGCGGCAAGGCGTGGCGGGCGGGGACCGTCGTCGCCGGGGTCAACCCCAAGCTGCTATTCGACCGGCTGATCCCGAAAGGCGCCGTCAGCGCGCAGGTCGAGGGCCATATGGGCCGCTGGTCATGCGAATCCGCGACCTTCCGCATGAACGTGGCGCTCGACCGGCTGCCGAACTTCACCGTGCTCCCCGGGCGCGGCGACCATCTCACCGCCGGGATCATCATGGCGCCGAACCTGGGCTATATGGACCGCGCCTATCTCGACGCGCGCCAGAACGGCTGGGCAAAACAGCCGATCATCGAGATGCTGATCCCTTCGACCCTCGACGACAGCCTCGCACCTAAGGGCAAGCATGTTGCATCCCTGTTCTGCCAGCATTTCCGCTATGACCTCGG
>NZ_JANMWY010000334.1:0-6408 GCF_031380695.1 Sphingomonas sp.
GAGGTGGAAGAAGGCCGTGCGCTGCGACACGCGCGCTGCCTGCTGCATATTATGCGTGACGATCGCGATCGCATAGCGCCCGCGCAATTCGTGGATCAATTCCTCGATCTTGGCGGTCGCGATGGGGTCCAATGCCGAGCAGGGCTCGTCCATCAGGATCACCTCGGGATCGACCGCGATGGCACGGGCGATGCACAGTCGTTGCTGCTGGCCGCCGGACAGCGCGGTGCCGCTTTCGGCCAGGCGGTCCTTGACCTCGTCCCACAGGCCGGCGCGCTTCAGGCTTTTCTCGACGATCGCGTCGAGCTCGCCCTTTCCGCTCGCCAAGCCGTGAATGCGCGGACCGTAGGCGACGTTTTCGTAGATCGACTTGGGAAAGGGATTCGGCTTCTGGAACACCATGCCGACCCGCGCGCGCAGCTGGACCACATCCATTGCCGCGCCATTGATGTCCTCGCCATCGAGCGAGATATCGCCAGTGACGCGTGCCGACGGGATCGTGTCGTTCATCCGGTTGAGGCAGCGCAGAAAGGTCGACTTACCGCAGCCCGACGGGCCGATGAACGCCGTCACGCGGTCGTCGTGAATGTCGATCGATACGCCCTTGAGCGCTTCCTTGTCGCCATAATAGACATGGATATCGCGCGCCTGCATCTTGGGCGTGCGGCCGGCGTCCAGCTCGGGGGTGGTATCGGCGGCGACGGCGATCGTCGGCGCGGAGGGCACGGCCGGAGGACGATCGTTTAGCGCCGATGGCTCCGGCTGGACGTCGCCACCCAGCGTCGCGCGCTGGTCCTCGGCCGCTTCCACGGCGATCGCGGTGGATGGCACCGGCACCGGCGTCGTCGATCCGATCGGCATTTTTTCTTTGGTCATGTCGTTCACCAGCGTCGCTCGAAGCGGTTGCGGAGATATATGGCTAGGCCGTTCATGCACAGCATGAAGACGAGCAGCACGATGATCGCGGCGCTCGTCTTCTCGACGAAGCTGCGGTCGACTTCATCGCTCCACAGGAAGATCTGCACCGGCAGCACGGTCGCCGGATCGGTGATTCCGCCCGGCGGCGAAGCAATGAACGCGCGCATGCCGATCATCAGCAGCGGCGCCGTCTCGCCCAGCGCGCGCGCCATGCCGATGATCGTGCCGGTCAGGACACCCGGCAGCGCGAGCGGCAGGACATGGTGAAACACGACCTGCATTTTCGACGCGCCGACGCCAAGTGCGGCATCGCGGATCGATGGCGGGACCGACGTGATCGCGTTGCGCCCGGCGATCACGATCACCGGCATGGTCATCAGCGCCAGTGTCAGCCCGCCGACCAGCGGCGCCGATCGGGGCAAGTTCATCAGGTTAAGAAACACCGCAAGCCCGAGCAGCCCAAAGATAATCGACGGGACCGCCGCGAGGTTGTTGATCGACACTTCGATGAGATCGGTCCAGCGATTGCGCGGCGCGAATTCCTCGAGATAGAGCGCGGTCAGCACGCCGATCGGGAAGGCCAGGCCCATCGTCACGATGATCGTCAGGAAGCTGCCCTTGAGCGCGCCCCACACGCCCACCGATGACGGATCGGTTGCGTCGGACGCGGTCAGGAAATCGAAGTTGAAGCTGCGTTTGAGCCCGCCCTTGGCATCGACCGCGGCAACCAGTTTTTCCTGCTCGTCGCCGCCGTCGCCCTTGGCCGCGACATCGACCTTGCCCGATACCGGCAGCCAGACGGTGGCGGCGTGGCTCAGCAATGTCGGATCGGCGATCAGCATCCGCCCGAGCGTGCGCGCCCCGCTTTCGCCGAACATCTCGGCGGCGTCGGGACCATAGTTCGCGATCGCCGCCTGGGTCACCGCACCTTCTAGGTCGGCCTGCGCGACCGTCGCCTGGGCGTCGGGCCCCTTGAGCGCCGCCGGATCGATCAGCACGTCCGAGCGCGGCAGATCGAGCTGCAGCTTCGCCTCGGTATGGGTGAAGCCGCCGATCCCCTTAGACGCCATGGTGAACAGCAGGAAGGCGAGAAACCCGACCGACATGGCGACGGCGATGAACCCCAGCGCACGGAAGCGGCGCTCGGCGGCGTAGCGCTTGGCCACCCGCTTCTGCATGGTCCCGTCGGCCCAGCGTGAGGCGTGGCTCTTACTCATACGCCTCCCGATACCGCCTGACGACGGTAAGCGCGACGAGGTTGAGGATGAGGGTGATAACGAACAATGCCAGTCCGAGGGCGAAGGCGGCGAGCGTTTTTGCGCTGTCGAATTCCTGGTCGCCGGTTAGCAATTGCACGATTTGCACCGTGACCGTGGTCACCGCCTGGAACGGATTGGCGGTCATGTTGGCGCTGAGGCCGGCCGCCATGACGACGATCATGGTCTCGCCGATCGCGCGGCTGACGGCGAGCAGGACCCCGCCGACCACGCCCGGCAGGGCGGCGGGCAGGATGACCTTCTTGATCGTCTCCGACTTGGTCGCGCCCAGCGCCAGGCTGCCGTTGCGCAAAGCCAGCGGAACCGCGGCGATGCTGTCGTCGGCCATCGAGCTGACGAACGGGATGATCATGATGCCCATGACGAGACCGGCGGCGAGCGCGCTTTCGCTGCTGGCCGAGGTCACCCCGATTGCCACGCCGAAATCGCGGACCATCGGCGCGACCGTGAGCGCGGCAAAATAGCCATAGACGACGGTCGGCACGCCGGCGAGAATCTCGAGGATCGGCTTGAGCCACGCCCGCACCCGCGCCGGCGCATACTGGGTCAGGAAGATGGCGCACATCAGGCCGAGCGGGATGGCGACGATCATCGCAATGATCGCGCCGATGAACGCCGTGCCCCAGAATAGAGGGATCGAGCCGAACTCGCCCGACGACCCCGCCTGGTCGGCACGCATCGCCATCTGCGGCGACCAGGTCGTGCCGAACAGGAATTCCGCCGGATTGACCAGCTTGAAGAAGCGAATGCTCTCGAACAGCAGCGACAGGACGATGCCGAGCGTGGTCAGAATGGCGACCGTCGAGGCCGCCATCAGCAGCAGCATGACCCAGCGCTCGACCCCGGCGCGGGCGCGGAACTCGAACTTGATGCGCGAGACGGCGAAGGCCCCGCCGACCAGCGCGACGAGCAGCGCAAACGCCCCGCCGATCGTGGCGAACTTCGACCCGGCTTCCTTGAACTGCGGCGCCAGCACGGTCGATTGCGGGTTGAAGCCGGACTCGATCTTGCCGCTGGCGATGTCCTGCGCTTCGCCGAGAATGCTCTCGCGCTGAATACTGCTGTCAGGCAGCGCCCGGCCTTCGGGCGAGGACAGCACCGCCTGGTCGACCAGCCGCGACTGCATCGGCGCCCAGGCCGCCAGTAGCAGCAGTGCCGGCAGCGCGACCCACAGCGCCGCGTAAAAGCCGTGATAGATCGGCAGGCTGTTGAGCCGTGACCCACCGACCCGCGCCACGCGCAGCGCCGCCGCCCGGCGATAGCCGATCGCCGCCGCGACTGCTGCGACCAGCAGCACCACGAGAAGGGCCAAGCCGAGGGTCATATGCTGCTCGTCGTCGCCCCGCCGCTACTTGACGGTCGAGCCGTCAAGCGGAGTCAGCGCCGCCGCCTGGGCTGTCGCCGCCGTGGCATCGGCCCCGGCGAACGGCACCAAGCCGCGCTTTTCGAGCAGGCCATTCTTGCCCCACATCTTGGCGTAAGCGGCGACGAAGTCCTTGATCTTCGGCTTCACCGCCAGATGCTCGCCCTTGAAATAGATATAGAGCTTGCGCGAGCCCGGATAGGACAGGTTGGCGATCGTCTCCTCGCTCGGCGACACGCCGCCAAGCGACACCGCCTTCACCTTGTCGGCATTTTCGTCGAGGTAGGAGAAGCCGAGCACGCCGAGCGTATCCTTGTCGACCGCGACCTTCTGCACCAGCAGATTGTCGTTCTCGCCGGCTTCGACATAGGCGCCGTCTTCGCGGATCTTGGTGCAAATGTCCTTCTGCTTCTTCTCGTCGCTGGTCTTGAGCGCCTTCATCGCCGGGTCGGTTTCGCAACCCTTGGCGAGGATCAGCTCGGCGAGGCTGTCGCGCGTGCCCGACGTCGGCGGCGGGCCCATGACGTGGATTTTCTGCGTCGGCAGCGCCGGGTTGACGTCGTGCCAGGTCTTGGCGGTGTTGGGCTTGCCGAACGGATTGGCGGCGAGCGCCATGTAAATGTCCTTGACCGTCAGGCTGAGCGGCGCGGCGTCCTTGTTCTGGATGAAGGTCAGCCCGTCGATGCCGATCGGCACTTCGATCACCGACTTCGCGCCATTCTTGACGCACGCCTCATATTCGCTCTTCTTGATCGGCCGCGAGGCGTTGGTCATGTCGGGCGACGTTCCGCCGACCGCGGCGCAGAACAGTTTCATCCCCGCCCCGGTGCCGGTCGATTCGACGATGACGCTGGTGCCGGGATTGTCGCGCTGGAAACCCTCGGCCACGGCAGTGGTGAACGGATAGACGGTCGACGATCCGACGATCTTGATCTGGCTCGACGAGGCGCCGCCACCCGAATTGCTGCTGCCACAGGCTGCGAGCAGGACGATCGCGGGGATCACGAAGCCGAATTTCGTCATCATAACATCCTCATTCTGCGCCGCAATGCGCGGCTGATACTCACTTTCCCGGCCCGGCGGAAGCGATGCCATCACAGGAAAATACTGGGTGCTGCGCAACGGGGAAAACCGCGGCGCAGCACCGAACGCAACCCTTGCTAGAAATCAACTTGAACGCGCGCCGCAACTGTATCGACGCCATATTTGCGCTGATCAAGCGGTGCGGTCGACGTCGGTTTTACAATGGCCGCTTGCGGCCCACCTTTGATCTCGGAATGCGCATAGTTCACCAGGACACGGAAATAATCTTCCGGGATCCAGATCAGACTGGCCAGAAAACCGGTTTGTTTGCCACCACGCGTCAGGCTGTTGGAAGCCGTCGACACGCCGGTCAGAAAGTTATTGGTGAACCCGGTCTTCAACTTGCTGCTATCGAGGTCGAGATAATCGACCCGCCCGTTGACCTGGAATGCGCCCGACCCACCCTTACTGAGCGGCTTGAGAACTTTCGTCCGATCCCACAGACCATTTTTGTAGCCACGAGTTTCGCCAGTCAGGAAATATCCGACTTCACCATAGGCGCTGAAGAAGCTCGGATCGCCCGACGGAACGAGAAAGGTCGGCGTCGCGAACTGGCTAAGCCCGGCAGGCAGGACGTCCCCACGAGTGTAAGCGTTAACCTTCGTATATTGCGCCTCGCCGGCTACGTGAAGCGACTTGAAAATGCCCGCGATTTCCCCGCCAAAGATCATGTCGCTCTTGGCCGCGAAATTGCCCGTATCGACAAAGCGAATGTCGGTCGTCTGGGTAAACGGCCGCGCACGATAGCGGGCAATCTGATTTGTCGACGGCGCATTGACCGAGTTCGATAGCGTCGCGCCATTGTTCGATTGGAACTTTCGATATTGGAAGTTTGCGCCAAAATGGAGCTGGTGTCCGGTCATTAGCGGAGAGAAGACGGCGCGCGCGGCGGCGATATACCCTTCATTGTCAAATCCACCGTCGATCGAGTGCCCGGCGAACAGACCAGTGTTGAAGCGGAACGTGCCGGGCTTGTTGACGTAACCCACCGACAGACCGATGCGACGCGTGTTGATGAAGGCATCGTTCATCTGCGCTCGCTCGAGGAAGCTGATGAACCGCGAACTCGTGATTTGTTCGAGTCCGTCAAATGAATCATGATTGCCGATCGTCACGCTGAATGGCTTTCCCGCCGGCGCATAGGTCAGGATTGCATCTCCGAAGCCGACCGTGCTGTTGGCGAAATCCATCTCGAACTTATAGCCGAATCCCCCCGGGATATTTCCTTCGGCACCCAGACGGATACGGCGGACACGGGTGTTGAAGCCCAGGTTGCGCGTCAAGATCCGACTGCCCGGATTGGAAACATAACCGGCGTCGTACTGGATACGGCCGCGTGGCTTGAATGACCAGCCAGCATCCTTGTCCTCGAACAGCGGCGCGCCCTTCCATGACGGCGCGGTCTTGACCATCGCCGACTTGACGTTCTCGAGTTGCGCCTGGAGCGCCTCGACCTGTTGCGACAGCAGTTCGATCTTGGCCTGCGCGTCGTCGGTCGCGGCAGCGCCCTGGATGGCGGCGTCGGCGGCGGCGTCCGACGGATCGGGCATTGCGTCCTGCGCCGTCGCGGCGGCCGGGTCGGCCGGCGCCGGCGTCTGGGCAATCGCGCCATTGCCGATAGCGAGCGCACTGCCGGCAAGCAAAGCGCGGATGATGGTCGTGCGGTTCATGTCGAGTTCCCCTTTTCCCGCCTCCGCCAGGGAGGCCCGTCGGGGCGCGCCGGTCGGGCGCGCCCTTGTGATCGATTACTTGAGTTGCTTGAAGTCG
>NZ_JANMWY010000339.1:0-5664 GCF_031380695.1 Sphingomonas sp.
CGGCGGCCAGCGCCTGCGCGACATGGTCGGGGGTCGAAATGCCGAAGCCGAGTACCGGCGGCGGCGCGCCATTGGTGGCCAGCCCCCTGAACAGCGCGTCATGATCGAGCGCCAGCGCATCGCGCGTCCCCGTCACGCCGCCACGCGCGACGCAATAGGTGTAGCCCGACGACAAGGCGGCGATGCGTGTCAGGACCGCATCGGGCGTGTTCGGCGCGGCGATCATGACGAGATCGATCCCGGCATCACGCGCCGCCGCCGCATAGGGCTGGGCCTCCAGGCTCGGCACGTCGGCGATGAGAATCGAATCCGCCCCCGCCGCCGCCGCATCGGCCATGAATTTGGCTTCGCCGCGCGCCATGAGGAGATTGGCATAGGTCAGGATGCCGATGGGGACGTCGGGCCAGCGCGCCCGGAAGTCGGCGATCTGCCGGAAGGCGTCATCGACCCGCGCCCCGGCCTGCAGCGCGCGGATCGCCGCTTCCTGAATTACCGGGCCGTCGGCGACCGGATCACTGAACGGAATGCCGACCTCGATCATGTCCGCTCCGCCGCTGACGCACGCATCGAGCAGTTGGGCGCACGTCGCATAGTCGGGATCGCCGAGCATCAGGAAGGCGCCGAACGCCCCACTATTCCCAAGCCGCGCGAACATCGCGTCATAGCGGTTCATTTCAGCAATTCCCGCGGCAGAAGTTCGCGGGCTTGGGTCATGTCCTTGTCGCCCCGTCCCGACAGGTTGATGAGCAGGATCTTGTCGTCATCGGCCTCCGCAATCTTGAGCGCATGGCTGAGTGCGTGAGCGCTTTCGAACGCGCAGACGATGCCCTCCTTGCGTGCCAGCAGAACAAATGCATCGAGCGCCGCCTGATCCTCGCACCCGACGTAGGATGCGCGGCCGATATCCTTCAGATGGGCATGTTCCGGCCCGACCCCGGGATAATCGAGCCCCGCTGAAATCGACCAGCTTTCGGTTACCTGCCCGTCGCTATCCTGAAGCAGCAGGGTCGACGCGCCGTGGAGAATGCCCGGCGATCCGCGCAGGATGGTGGCGCCATGCTCATGGCCGTCGAGGCCTTTGCCGGCCGGCTCGACCCCGATCAGTTCGACGCCTTCGTCCGCAATGAAATCGGCGAAGATACCGATCGCGTTAGACCCGCCGCCGACGCAGGCGATGACCGCATCGGGCAACCGCCCTTCGATCGCGAGGATCTGTTCGCGCGCCTCCTTGCCGATGACCCGCTGAAACTCGCGCACCATCGTCGGGAAAGGATGCGGCCCGGCGGCGGTGCCGAGAATATAATGTGTGTCGGGGAAGCTCGCCGTCCAGTCGCGCAGCGCCTCGTTGACCGCGTCCTTCAACGTCTTGCTGCCTGAAGTGACGGGGATCACCGTCGCGCCCATCAGCTCCATGAGAAACTCGTTGAGCGATTGGCGCGCGATATCCTCGGCGCCCATGTAGATTTTCGTTTCCATGCCGAAAAGCGCGCCGGCCAGCGCGGTCGCGACGCCATGCTGCCCGGCGCCGGTCTCGGCGATCAGCTTGGTTTTGCCCATGCGCTTTGCCAGCAGCGCCTGCGCCAGCGTCTGGTTGGTCTTGTGCGCCCCGCCGTGGATCAAATCCTCGCGCTTGAGATAGATGCGGGTGCGCTCGCTGCCCAGGTTGCGGCACTTGGTCAGCGGGGTCGGCCGACCGGCATAGGTGGTGAGCAGATTCTGCAAGTCGGCATTGAACGCCGGATCGTCCTGCGCATCGAGGAAGGCCGCCTCGAGCTGTTCTAGCGCCGGGACGAGGATTTCGGGGACGTAAGCGCCGCCGAAGCGACCGAAGCGACCGGACTGGCGCATGTCAGTGATTCCTGGCTGTGGGGCGGAGGGCAGAAAAGAAGGCGGTCATTTTCACAGGGTCCTTGCGGCCGGGGACGGCTTCAACGCCCGAACTGACGTCGAGGCCATAGGCACCGACGCGCGAAGCGGCGGCTGCGTTTGCCGGCGTGAGGCCACCGGCCAGAAACGCACTGCCGAGATCGGGACGGTCGGCGAGGAACGACCAATCAAACGTCTCGCCCGTCCCGCCCGACCCGCTGTCGAACAGAGTGCGGTCGACCCCGGGGCGCGGCCCCTCACCACCGCTGCTGACCGCCCAGATTTCACCGGCGAAACCGGCGCGGATCGCGGCGATGTAGGCGGCGTCTTCGCTCCCATGGAGCTGGACGGCGGCAAGGTCGAGGACGCGGGCGGTGTCGATGATTTGCTGCGCCGGAACGTCACGGAACACCCCCACTGGCTTGGCCCCGGCGTCGCGAATGGCGGCGGCGATCGGCTTGGCCTGCTCGACATCGACCGCACGCGGAGTGTCGGGAACAAAGATCATGCCGACGTGCGTCGCGCCACTCACGACGGTCAATTTTGCATCTTCAATGTTTGTGACTCCGCAAATCTTCGTTCGCCCAAATACCAGCGCCCGTACTGCCTCTCCGACATCGGGCGCGGCCATTAACGAGGAGCCGACGAGGAAAGCGTCGACATGCCGCGCGAGCCGCTGAACGTCTGCGCGCGTGGCGATTCCGCTTTCCGAAATGAGCAGCGCATCGCGCGGCGCGCGCGGGGCGAGGCGCTCGGTCACCACAAGATCGGTGGTCAGCGTCTTCAAGTCGCGGTTGTTGATGCCGATGATGTCGGCCCCGAGCGCCGCCGCCCGCGCCAGTTCGGCTTCGTCATGGACCTCGGTAATCACGTCCATCCCGAGCCGCGCGGCCTCGGCATAAACCGCTGCCGCTTCGTCGTCGCCCAACACCGACAACATGCACAGCGCCGCATCCGCACCTGCCCCTCGCGCTTCGATCAACTGGCGCGGGTCAACCACAAAATCCTTGGCCAGGATCGGTCCGTCAAACAGTGCCCGCACCGTCCGCAGATCGTCGAGCGAGCCGTGGAAATACCGCCCGTCGGTCAGCACGCTCACCGCGTCGGCGACGCCCGCGTAGGCGCACGCGGCGGCAGCGGGCTCGACCGTGCTGCGATGCCCCGAGGGCGAAGCGCGCTTGACCTCCATCACGAACCGCGCGCCGGGTTGCGACAGTACCGCGCGCAGGCTGCGGGTCGTCGGCGTCACCCCCGCGCGCATGGCGTCGGCGGTCGTATCACCCAATCGCGTTGCGACCTCGATCCGCTTGGCGGCGACGATCTCGCCCAGCACATCAGCCATTGCTCGCCTCGATATAGCCATTGAGCACTGCCGCGCCGCCGCCCGAACGCAGCGCATCAAGCGCGAAACCGGTCCCTTCGCGGATGTCGCTGGCCTTGCCTGCGGTCCACAAGAGCGCGCCGGCATTGAGCGCCACGATGTCATGCTCGGCCCGCTCGCCCCGTCCGCTGAGCAATGTGCGCAGCCGAACCGCATTCTCCGCCGGATCGCCGCCGGTGACGACCTTGAGCGGCGCGCGTTCAAGCCCGGCGTCCTCGGGAGTGATTTCAAATTCGGTCAGCTCACCGCCCGACAGCCGCACCGCGCGCGTCTCGCCGTGGAGCGCTACCTCGTCGAGCCCCGAGCCATGAACCACCAGCGCCGCGCGCACGCCCATCGCGTCGAGCGTCTGCGCGATCCGCCGCAACATGCGCGGGTCGGCGACGCCGAGCAATTGCACCGGCGGCCGCGCGGGGTTGATGCACGGCCCGAGCAAGTTCATCACCGTGCGCACCTGCAATTGCCTGCGAACCAGCGCGGCATGCTTCATCCCCGGGTGATAGGCGGGCGCGAACAGGAAACAGAAGCCGGTCGCGTCGAGCGTCGCGCGGGCGGCGGCAGGGGCCATCTCGATCCGCGCGCCCAAAGCTTCGAGCACGTCGGCCGAGCCACATTTCGAGCTGATCGAGCGATTGCCGTGCTTCGCCACCGGCAGACCGCACGCCGCCGTGACGAACGCCGCTGCCGTCGAGACGTTGATCAGTCCTGACCCGTCACCACCGGTCCCGCAGCAGTCGGCATAGAGATAGTCGGGCCGGTCGAACGGCAGTGCCGCGTCGGACAAGGCACGCGCCGCGCCGATCATTTCCTCGACCGTCTCGCCCTTCATCCGCAGCGCGACCAGCGTCGCGGCGATCTCGGCCGGCTCGAGCTTGCCGAGCACAAGCCGCTCGAACAGATGCTGCGCATCCGCGCTCGGCAGATCCTCGCCGGTCAGCAGCTTGGGCAGCGGGTTCGGGACCGGCCCGAGGTCGGGAAGCGACGAATTCATGTCCGCTCGCCCTGCCCGGACCGCAGCGCCTCTGTCCAGCGCAGGAGGCCGGCGAGCAACTGGTCGCCCATCGGCGTGAGGATCGATTCGGGATGGAATTGCACGCCCACCTGTTTCGCACGGGCATCGCTGATCGCCATCGCCATGCCGTCGATCGCCGCGTGGACCGTGAAGTTCGCCGGCGGGTTGGGCGTGCATAACGAATGATAGCGCCCGACCGCCATCGGGCTCGCCAGCCCCTTGAACGGGCCGCTCGCGTCATGCTCGATCCGCGACGTCTTGCCGTGGACAATGGCCGGCGCGCGCTCGACCGTCCCGCCCGCCTCCAACACCATCGCCTGATGGCCGAGGCACACGCCGATGACCGGGATGCGGCCCTTGGCGAGCGCGATCAGCGCCATCGTGCAGCCGGCGTCGCGCGGGTGGCCGGGGCCGGGCGACAGCAGCAGATTCATCCCCTCGCGCTCCGCCCGCTCCAGCGCGGCCTCGGCGGCGATAGTGTTGCGCACCACCTTCACATAGGCCCCCAGCCGCGCGCAGGCATCGGCCAGGTTGAAGGTGAAGCTGTCGCGATTGTCGATTAGCAGGATATTCATGCCCCGACCTCGACATTGGCAGCTGCCCTGATTGCCGCCAGCACCGCACTCGCCTTGTGGCGCGTCTCGGCCGCCTCGGAGGCGGGGTCGCTGTCGTGCACCACGCCGGCCCCGGCGCGCACCTCGGCTACCCCGTCACGCACCAGCGCCGAGCGGATGACGATCGACGTGTCCATCGACCCGTCCCCGGCGATCCACCCGACCGCGCCGCCATAAGGCCCGCGCGGGCTGACCTCGGCCTCGCGGATCAGTTCGAGCGCACGCAGTTTCGGCGCTCCGCTCAGCGTCCCGCACGTCCCGCACGCGATCAGCGCATCGATGGCGTCGCGGTCGGGCTCGAGCCGTCCTTCGACCCGGCTGACCAAGTGCATGACGCGCGCAAACCGCTCGACCCCGAGCAGCCCAGCGACGCGCCGTGTGCCCGGCTCGGCGACGCGAGCGACGTCGTTGCGGGCGAGGTCGACCAGCATCATATGCTCGGCAATCTCCTTGGCATCGAGGCGCAGGTCGGCCTCCATCCGGTCGTCCTCGTCGATCGTCCCGCCGCGCGGCCGCGTGCCGGCGATCGGCGAGACGGTGACGATATGACGGTCAGCCTCGCGGCGGACGGCGACGGCGGTTTCGGGCGAGGCGCCGAACAGCGTGCCGAAGCCGGTCTCGACGAAGAACAGATAGCGGCTGGGATCGGCCGCGCCGAGGCGGGCGAAGGCGGCGCGCGGATCGGCACAGGGAGTGCGAAAGGCACGGCTCGGAACAACCTGGAAAATATCCCCCGCTGCGACCTTTTCCTTCAGGTCCGACACGATCGCGGCATAGACGACATCGTCGAG
>NZ_JANMWY010000018.1:0-2521 GCF_031380695.1 Sphingomonas sp.
CTGAACGCGGCGAGCATCATCTTGATCTCGGTCGGCTTGAACACGCGGCTGTATTTTTCGTGGTAGCAATCCTGCACCTCGACATCGGCCTGGGTGAAGAAGCGGAAGATTTGCGTGAGCAGGTTGCGCTCGTGGTCGGTCAGTTTCTGCGCCCAGTCGCGGCAATCCTCGCCCAATGGCACTTCCTCGGGCATCCAGTGGATCTGCTGCTGGCGCTTCCAATAATCGAACGCCCAGGGATATTCGAACGGCTTATACTGCTTGCGGGCTTCGGTGAGGGACATGGGTCAGGCTCCTAGGCGAAAAGGGTGATGACGGTCGCGCCGCCAAGGACGACGACGCAAAAAATGGTAACGATGAGCAGCCAGCGCCCGCGCGCGGCGGCCAGTTCGGGGGCGGGATCGACAAGCGGTTCGCGGCGCGAGTTGATCAGCACGATGGCCAGGAGAAACGGCATGAACACCGACGTCGGGCTCTTGAACAAAGGCTGCATCCAGCCGAACCGACCGGCGAAATAGGCGGCATCGATCGCGAGCCCCGCAAGCCCGAACGCGACCCCGGTCCATTGCACCCAATTGAACGGGCGCGTCGGCCGGCCCATTCGCTCATAAGCGTTGGGGTCGTAGCCCGACTGACGATAGCCGCTCACCAGAAAATCTTCTTCGAATGGCGGGCGCGGTGGCTGCGGCGGCGGAACATCTGGATGTACATCCACAGGCCGCTGAACGCGAAGAAGATCAACGCGAGGCCCGAGACGAGGCTGACCAATTGGCCGACGATGCCGAATTCCTCGCCCGAATGGAGCTCGGTGACGAAATGGATGAATTGCTTGAGCGGGCTCTGCGGCGGGCGCGCGGCGGGCGTGGCCTTGGGCGCCTCGGCTTCGTCGGTGTCCTCCGCCTCGCCGATCCTGGCAGCGGGTGCGGAAGCCTGGGTGGAGCGGGCGCGCTCGGGCTCGCCGATGGCATAGAGCCGCGCGCCCTGGGTCACGACCCCGGTGACCGCGATGAACAGGATCAGCAGGCCGAACAGGACCGATAGCCAGCGATGATATTTACGCATCAGTGACGAACACCTTTCAGGGCGAAGGCGGAGATCGACAGGACCAGGCCGAGTGCCAGCGCCATCGTGCCGATGAGGAGGCGGACCTGGACCGCGGCCGCGCTGCCGCCGCGCCGCACTAGCAAGGCGATGCCGATCGCGAGGGCGAGGAGGCCGATGCCGAGCATGATGAGGTTGGCGAGGGTGAACGAGATCGGGATCACGCACCATCTCCCATCGGGAAAGGTGACGCTACGGCACGAGTCTCTTGCGACGCAGACGCGTCGCGCCCCCCACCTCGATCCTCCCCCACAAGGGGGGAGGAGAGAGTAGCGGCGCTTGCCTGAAGGACGCCGTCGACGTTTTCGAGCACTTCGTTGTTCCAGAAGCGGATGACGCGATAGCCTTCGGCTTCGAGAAACCGCGTCCGGGCCGCGTCATGGTCGCCTGCCTCGGCATGCTGGCCGCCGTCGCACTCGACGATGAGCTTCGCGCCATGCGAGCAGAAGTCGGTGAAATAGGGACCGAGCGGCACCTGCTTGCGCCAATGTGCGTCGGGGAAGGTGGTGCGGAGAGCGGCCCAGAGGCGACGTTCGACGGCGGTCATGTTGCGGCGGAGACGGCGGGCGCGTTGCGTCACGCCGATCGGAAGACTGAGCCGCCTCAAGCCGTCTTTCTTCCCCTCCCCCCTTGTGGGGGAGGAGGGTCCCGGGCCAGCCGCGGCTGCGGCTGAAGGAAAGCTTTTGTCGGCGTTCCCGGCAAGTGCCGAGTCCGCGCCCCCACCCTGCCCTCCCCACAAGGGGGAGGGTTGAAGATGGGATGGCTCGCCTCCCCTCACTGACACGCCAGGCATTCGTCGTAATCCGTCGTCGGAAGCTCATACTTGGCCGGTTCCGCCGTATTGTCGGCTTCGACCCCGCCCGCGAACCCGGCGCGCTGGACCGATTTCGAGCGGAGGTAATAGAGCGACTTGATGCCCAGCTCCCACGCGCGGAAGTGGAGCATCGCCAAATCCCATTTGTCGACGTCGGCGGGGATGAACAGATTGAGCGACGTCGCCTGATCAATGAATGGCGTGCGGTCGGCGGCGAGCTCGATCAGCCAGCGCTGGTCGATCTCGAAGCTGGTCTTGTAGACGTCCTTTTCCTCGGTGGTGAGGAAGTCGAGATGCGCGACGCTGCCGCCCTGCTCGAGGATCGAATTCCACACCGCGTCGCTGTTCTTGCTCTTCTCGGACAGCAATTTCTCGAGATAGGGGTTCTTGATCGAGAAGCTGCCCGACAGCGTCTTGTGGGTATAGATGTTGGCCGGGATCGGCTCGATGCAGGCCGAGGTTCCGCCGGCGATGATCGAGATCGACGCCGTCGGCGCGATCGCCATCTTGCAGCTGAAACGCTCCATCACCCCCATGTCGGCGGCGTCGGGGCACGGGCCGCGCTCTTTCGCCAGCATCATCGAGGCTTCGTCGACCTGGGCGCGG